>JAAYYM010000586.1 GCA_012515365.1 Clostridia bacterium | reverse complement strand
TTATATGACTCAGTAATAGAATTTACCGTCAGATTTGCAATCGAATCCGCCGCTGCAACAGCTTCCGGTGCACTCTTTCCAACTAAAGATATCTCCCGGCCTCGATCAATATATCCCATTGGATAAGTCTTGCTCTCCGGCATTTGTGCATACTGATTATCAGAAATTTGATTGTCTGATATTTGATTGTCCGCTGTTTGATCGTTTGGCAATTGACTGTCCGGTGTTGAAGTACTCGGTGCCTGATTGTTAGAAATCTGATTATCCGAAACTTGATTGTCCGAAATCTTGTGCTCTGATATTTGATGGTCTGATATCTGATGATCTTCTGGTACCTGCGCCCCAGATACATCAACAGTTTGTGTTCCAATTATCATAACCAAAGCAAGTAAAAACGATACACTTTTTGTAAAACAACGTTTCATTATGTTTTCCCCCTTCGTCTAAAGCTTCACTATTGGATCTTTCTGCTGTCATGGCACACAAAATATATAATTTGATAATTCGACTGAAGTTTCTTAATCATTTGTTGTGCATATTCAATTTTTTCCTGATCGAGGTCGACAAACGGATCATCAAGAATCAGGAATGGAGCTTCTTTTTCAAACAGTGCATCGACAAGCGCCATTCGTGCACAAATCATAAAGAGAGTCTTATAGCCCTCGCTATAATAATTAAGGTCGCGCTTTTTGCCTGCCACATCTGTTTTGATGTCAAATTTAAGATCAAGAGAAGCATGACCTTCACCTTGAACGCCAAGGACCTTCAGATAATGCTCAAACTTCTCAGTAATTCGGTCAAAATAGCGGTTAGAAAAACTTTCATTTGCCTGCTTTAAATATTTCGCAGTACTTTCAAAAATGTCACACTGATCCTCTGCTTCTATCAGTGCATCTTTCAGGCGATCACGCGCGCTCTCCCATTCGGAAGCTTCTTCTGACATTGTACGGATTTCATCAGCATTTCGCATCAAGGTTGAAATTTCCCTTTCATTATCACGAATTGCTTTTGTTGCGCGTTCTTCCTGGCGTTGCAGCTCTGCCAAAGGTGGAAGCAGACGATCCTCACTATGGAGTTTCTCTATATCATTTTCATGCTCAAAATTCTGCTTCTTTTCTTTCTTTTGCTGATACTTCTCGACTGCTGTCTCATAAGAAATGAGCTTTTGCTCCATATCAAGTAACACCGGATACGGATTGCTCAGATCCACATCATATCCACTTAGAAAATCTGCGACAATCTTTTTCTCACTTTCACATTCCTGCTTCAAATCATCACATACTTTTTTTAGTTTATCATAGCTATCCGTCAACTCACGCTTTTTTTCTTCAAATGCTGCTGTGAGTTTTTGTTTCTTTGCTTTCGAAGTAAATACAATCACAAGTAAAATGCTGCCTTCAACAAACAGTACACCGGCAATGATATAGAAAATGACTACAGACTGCATTATACCAGCCACAGTAAGCATTCCTGCCAGCAGAATAGAAATTACCGCTGCAATTCCCATTAAAATGTGACTTACCTTACCTCCCGATTTATGTTCACCAGACTTCATGGCGCCAGTGTCCGGGGTTATGCTCTCAGCAGTTCCTTTTTCCTCCAAGATAAGCTGCTTCTGTCTGATTTCCTCCAATTCAGCTTGTTTGCCCTCTGACACTAGTGAAAGATCTCTTGCCTTCATGCAGGCGTTCTTAACCTGTCCCAGTTCTTCTTGTTTTGGAAAAGCTCCGCGGAAGAAATGCTCAAGCTGATTAACTTCAATAGCCGCCTGATTACACTCATCACACAAAGAGGCATAATGTTCACGCTTTGCAGCTTTTGCCTCAAGCTGTGCGGCCTCAATGCTGTTTGCTTTTATCGTTTTCAGCTCCTGATAAAGTCCATTTAACATGTCATTACGATTTTTCAGACGTCTCTCTATTTCAAAGAGTGTTTGTTCACCTTTTTCTGTTTGTTCAAGCTTACGGCTTGTCTCATGAAACTGCGCATTCAGCTCCGCAATTCGTCCTCGATTCCCAGTTTTTTTATAATAACGAATTTGATCTTCAAGCCGCCTTACAGCAGCCTCATAATGCGCAATATCCGACTCATCCTCCATACGATTTGCAAGCTTTGCCTGGATACTGTCATTGCCAACGACCTGTAGCTGCTTTTGTCCGATAAAGGTACTCCTCTCAAAACCAGAAAGATCAATACCAAACAGTTCCTCACCGATATTAGCTGAATAATCATTGCTTAAAAGTCCTGTTGTTTCATTATATAATGCAA
Source organism: Clostridia bacterium (assembly GCA_012515365.1). The sequence goes on along the minus strand of JAAYYM010000586.1, from coordinate 6,688 downwards.
ATGTATCTTCCTTATCTTTTTCGCCGAAGAAACGCTCGATCCGATAGGTCTGCTTCCCATCAAAAAATACCAGATTACCGCCATATGCTCCACCTGTCCACGGTAGATATTTCTTTCGCTCATTCTCGGTGAGTGAACGCTTTGTCGTATAAGGAAGTCCATAAAGCATTGCCTTCAAAAAAGCGGCAAATGTCGTTTTTCCCCAGCCATTCGGATGTAAAAGCATATTCAGCCCATCTTCAAACTGATAGCTGAATGCATGTAAAGTTCCAAAATTCTCTATATAACATGATTCCAGTCTCATAAGTCCTCTCCTGCCAGTGCTTGTATTCCACACATAATTATTTTTCTCTTTTTTTCTTCCGGGATTTTCGCTTTCATCACTGTCCGGATAAACTCACCTTTCAATGAAATATCATGCTCGTATACGCTTGGATCGATGTTTACTTTCGTCTGATCGACCAGCTTAAAGCAAAAATAGAAATCCTCAAAGCGTTTTTTTAGATACTCAGGATCTTTAAGAACATCCATTTCAATCATCCCTTTCAGGATGACCTTCACCAAATCCTCTTTGCGAATGTCAGCAAGCTGCTCCGCTATTTTCGCGGTCATCTGTGTTGTATTCTGGCATCCATCGATCATAACCTCACATTCATGACAAACACGCTTCGCAAAAGGCACGAATACTGATTTTACATTGTCAGTCACATCCAGCAATACAAAACCTTTTTCACCGCACTCGTCAAAGCCGCGTCCCTCTAAACATCCACTGTAACAATAGATGCCTCTATGATCAAGTGTCGCCTGACGAAAAGAATGAATGTGTCCAAGTGCCAAATAATCTATGTTCTTATCCTTCAATAAACGAATCGGAATATCGTCCGCTCCTGCCGGTGCCGGTCCCATGGTTTCCTGTCCATGCATCATAACAATATTAATGTCATCCGGCTCAAGCAGCAAAGACCTAAAGATATGTGGCTGTGGCTCATCGGATAATTCCACTCCGCTGATCACGATATTTCCAAATCGATAATGCTGCCACTTCCGCGTAAACAGCTTAAGATTCTCTGGTATTTCCTCATTTGCTTCCAGAAATTCCGCTGACATCACCGTAGATTGAGAATCCATTATCATATCATCCATCGAAGAATCATGATTTCCTTTTAAATATAAGAAAGTAATCCCTGGATGTGCCAAGATCTGCTCCCTTACGATATTAGAGAGTTTTGCCGGAACACGTTTTTTATCAAACAGATCTCCAGCAATCATAATAGTTTCTACTGATTCTCTCTCTGCGTAATCTATCATAGAACAAAATGTCTCTATCAGCTCCGTTTTTCGCAGCTTTGCCTGTTCTTTGGTCAGATTTGATTCCATTTTTGCATCTAAATGCAGATCTGCGCAATGTATGATTTTCATTCCATTCCTCATTTCTATATGATGAAAGATAATTCTCTTTTTTCATCATATCACATCATAGCCCAAAAAGCAAACATATGTTTTCTTTTTATTTCTTGACAAGGATAGGAATTTACTGTATATTCCTATTAATATGTTATTATGAACAACTTAAAAAAGGAGTGATATGGTTTTGGATACCGATGGTGTCATACAATGGTTTATTTTAGTAATTCTTTTGTTATTGTCTGCTTTCTTTTCTTCAGCAGAAACTGCCCTTACGACTGTGAATAAATTGAGGATACGCGCCTTGATTGATGAAGGAAATAAACGTGCTGTTTCTGTTTCAGATCTTCTGGAGCGCCGAACTAAAATGCTGAGCGCAATTCTGATTGCAAATAATGTGGTCAATATTTCTGCATCAGCTCTTGCTACTTCTATTGCAATCAAGATATGGGGAAACAACAGCATCGGAATAGTAACCGGAGTCCTGACATTATTGGTGCTGATTTTTGGTGAAATTACGCCTAAAAATCTGGCTACACTTTATTCCGAAAAAATCTCTCTGATTTATGCACCGATCATTTCATCAATCATGTTTATATTAACGCCGGCGATTTTTGTTATCGATCTACTTTCCAATGCAATCATGCGTCTGCTTCATATCGATGTTAATGCGGCCAAAGCCATTATGACTGAAAATGAACTACGTACAATTGTTGATGTCAGTCATGAGGATGGTGTCATAGAAAAAGAAGAGCGTCAGATGATCTACAACGTGGTGGACTTTGGTGATTCACTCGCAAAGGATATCATGATTCCACGTGTGGATATGTCCTGCGTTAGTGTGGATGCCACTTGGGAAGAACTAAAGGAAGTATTTCTTGAAGAAAAATATACTCGTATACCGGTTTATGAAACAAATCCGGATAATATCATCGGCGTTATTAATATCAAAGATATCCTGTTTTATGAAAATTGGAATGGTTTTCAAATACGTGATATCATGCGTGAGGCTAATTTTACATTTGAATATAAAAAGACTTCTGAACTTATGATGGAAATGAGAGAGAATTCGATCAGCATGGTCATGGTACTGGATGAATATGGAGCGACAGCCGGATTGATCACACTAGAGGATCTGCTTGAGGAAATCGTCGGTGAGATTAGAGATGAATTTGATGAAGATGAACGCAATTTTATTCAGGAAATCGGTGAACGTACTTATTTAATAGAAGGTTCTATGAAGCTTGATGATATCAATAACGCACTGGAGCTTTCCACTCCGCTTTTATTGGAATCAAATGACTATGACTCCATCGGAGGTCTCGTGATCGAACAGCTTGACCGTCTGCCAGAAACAGATGAATCTGTCGAGCTTGAAAACGGCATCATCCTAAAAGTTGCCGCAATGGATAAAACACGAATCGATAAAGTGTCCCTGACACTTCCTCTTCCTGAAGAAATCGTAGACGAAAACTAATCAAAAGCTTTGCCAGCTTGTTTGGCAAAGCTTTTTTGTTTGCTGGAATGCGACCTTATTTTCAACAGATACATTCGCTTTTCTCTATAACCGTATCTACCCCCTTAACCGTATCTATATTCATAACTGTATCTGTTATCATTCTATGAATAAGCTATGCTTTAACAAATGATTGATTAAAGAGAAAATTTCCATCTAGGAAACTTTTATATAAAACTGTCTGATATCTTTACTTTTGATTTGATGACTCATTCATCTTTTTCGCATACTTGTAACCAGCTTTTAGATAGACCGCCTGATACTGTATCAACTTTATTTGGAATAGAAATAGTGAATTGTAATAAATGATATGAATAAATATAGATGGTACACTTGCAATTGCAAATGTACATAAAAGAATCCAAGTATTCGATACTTAGATGAGTTGAATTTTACTACATCTTTTTCTGAAACTCCTCAACAGAGGTGGCTTTTGCAGACAATTGCAGCCATTTTTTTAGCACATTCAGGTCTCTTTCGGCAAAGATTTTCGTACGAAGTTCTTCCGAAACAATGCCAAGATTCTCCAAAAGATCGATTACTGATTTGGCTCTTCCCTCAGTTTCTCCCTCAGCTTTCCCTTCGATTTTCCCTTCGGCTTTTCCCTCAGCTTTCCCTTCGGCTTTCCCTTCGGCTCTTTGCTCTTTCAACAATTCTGCTCCTGTCATGTATCCCGCCTCCATTGTTCGTTCCTGTTTTAGTGTTTTTACTTTTCCATGCAGTGTGGAAATGGATTCGTCTGTGGCAGCTTCCACATATTCATCTGTGCTGTTTTCCATATAGCCAAGGAAATGGATTAGCTCCGGTGGAACTTCCGAATCATTCTTACCTTTTGTATTTAGGAAAATTCTTTTTGTTTCATCACCAAGCGCCATGTCACACTCTTGGCAGCGTTGCTCAAATGTATAACGGTATCGTCCAAATTCAAATGGATCAAATGAACATATGAAGATAATATAACTCGGCTTAAGATCTTCAAAATCATCACCCGGTTTCAAGGATGATACATCCATTTCAGCCTGATAATATCTGCTTCGCTTTGGCAAATTGTGATGATTACTATTCTGTGCCTCTACATTATAATGAACCTGCATTTCATCACTTGCATAGATATCAAACCTGACACTTCTAAAATCTGAGTTGAGCAATACATTGTGCTCAGCGTGCACCGTCACATTAGGAATCTTCATTCCCAGAATCATCTCCAGTACCAGCTTACAAGTCTCCGGATCCTCCAGTGCTGCTGCAAAAAGATAGGCATTGTTTAAATCTAAATCTTGAAATTTTTTAATCAATCTGTCCTCCCGACTGATCTCGTATCAGGCAGGCGTCTATCTATAGGTAAGTGTAGTTGTTCTTACCTGATAAAGCAAGGACTATTTACAAATTTAGTTATTGTAGCCAAATATGGATGTGATCCGCTATATATAATTACATAAATCGAGATTATTTATGTAAGTTTCGTAAATAAATTATGCTGCAAGAATAATTTATTAAACGAATACTTTCATCTAGGAAATTTTCATATTAAACTGTCTAATTTCTTTACTTTTGATTTAACGTCTTAATCAAATTTTCGCATTTGTAACCAGTTTTTAGATAGACTACCTGATACTGTATCGACTTTAATTGGAATTAAATTGTGACTGTATGTATACTTTCTTTATTTATGTAAACATACGATATAAATTTCTATGAATGATATGAATTGCTATGAGTTATTAAGAAATGTCATTAATGATATGAATTGCAATAGATAAAATGAATCCAATATTCCATTTTAGAATAAGCGGAACATTCTCTACATCTTAGCCCGAAACTCTTCAACTGATACTGATTTTGCAGCCAATTGCAGCCACTGCTTTAATACATCCTTGTCTTTCTCTGCAAAGATTTTCATGCGGAGTTCATCTGAAACAATACCGAGAGAATCCAAAAGATCAATTACCGCTTCTGCTTTTCCTTCTGCTTTTCCTTCGATTTTCCCTTGAGTTTTACCTTCGATTTCTCGATCCTTCAACAATTCTTCAAACGTCATATACCCCTCCTCCATCGTTCGTTTCTGCTTCAGGGCTTTTACTTTTCCATGCAGAATGGAAATAGATTCATCTGTAGCAGCCTCCACATATTCATCTGTACTGTTTTCCATATAACCTAGAAAATGGATCAACTCCTGTGGAACTTCCGAATCATTCTTCCCTTTTGTGTTTAAAAAAATTCTCTTTGTTTCATCGCCAAGTGCCATGTCGCATTCCTGACATCGTTGCTCAAATGTATAACGATATCGTCCACCTTCAAATGGATCAAATGAGCAAATAAAAATCATATAGCTTGGCTTTAAATCTTCAAAATCATCACCCGGTTTCAAGGATGATACATCCATTTCGGCCTGATGATATCGACTCCGCTTCGGTAAATCATAATGGTTATAGTTCTGTGCCTCCACATTATAATGAACCTGCATTTCGTCACTCGCATATAGGTCAAGTCTGACACTCCTAAAGTCTGAGCTGAGCAATATGCTGTGTTCTGCATGCACCTTTACATTAGGAATCTTAATCCCTAAGATAATCTCTAGCACCAGTTTACAAGTCTCTGGATTTTCAAGTGCCGCTGCAAAAAGGTAGGAATTGCTTAAATCTAATTCTTGAAATTTTTTGATCAATCTGTGCCTCCCGACCGATTTTGTATCAGGCAGGATGTCTATCTATAAGCAAGTGTACGTGTTCTCACTTGATAAAGCAAGAGTTTCTTACAAATTTGATCATTATAGCCAAATATAGGAGTCATTTACTATATACAATTACATAAATCTCAGCAATCTCTTCTGCTTCTTCTTGTGCATCTACCAGCGCCATCAGTGAATTCTGCGCAAGCATCACAAATACCATTGCCACAAGGATTTTCTTTGTATTATTTTGTCTTTTTTGAAAAAATCCTACTCACCTCCAAAATCAAGTGTTATTGTATCATATTGTTAAACAAATGCAATGGAGAATCCAATCGTTTCATTCTATGCGCACAGTTTAAGACCTGGCAAATCATCCTCACGGTACTTCCTTTACATGAAAGGTGATTGTGCATGCTTTACCTGATCCGTTCGCATCTGAGATTCTTATTTTTGCTGTGCCAGGTCTTGTTCCGCAAAGCAAATATTTTCCTATATCTGATTGGTACAGAAAATCAATGACATGATTGTGAACTACCTGTGTGGTAAGTGTTACATTTCCATATGAGTAAGTGTTTACCTCACAGGAATCAATAATTTCTTCCTTTGTAAGAGAAGAGCTGCTCACCTGTCCCAAAATCAAACTCCGCTGCTCCTTTGTGAGTGATGAAGCAATTTTCTTTACCTTGGGTTCTATTTTAAATAACATGCTCTGGCTCGCACCGTATCCATCACGTGCGCGGACTGTGATCAAAGCAGTAGCTCCAATAGGAGCATCCTTTCGACATTTCACTGTACCAGTCGTTTTATTCACTATCAGATATGGAGAATTGGAAGACCAGATCACTCTTGCATCCGAAGCAATATAGCGCCTGTCATAGGTTCCACCCGTTACGCATTTATAGTTCTCATTCTGATAGGCCGTCAGACGAATGCTGTTTCCACATCCAATTGGCACATTGAGATAAGAATCATTAAAGCCGGTTGATGTTTTGATTGTATGTATTTGATAAACAGGCATCACTACTTTGACTCGGCAGATTTTCTGCTTTGCTGAACCATCATTGGCTTTCACTGTAATAATAGCAGTTCCCTTTCCT
>JAAYYM010000585.1 GCA_012515365.1 Clostridia bacterium | reverse complement strand
TGATGATCCAATTAATTCTGTTTTGAATTATGGATATGCAATTGTTAGAAATACTATAATTCGGGATTTAGTTTGTGCTGGTTTTTATCCGGCCATAGGAATTCATCATGAAGGACCATTTAATGGATTCAATTTAGCAGATGATTTAATAGAACCATGGAGAGCAATGGTAGATGTTGTTGCTCACGAAATTGTCTCCTCACAGACGAATCTTAGCAGGGAGCAGAGAAGAACCTTAGCGTTAGTATTGCATAACGCCTGTTTCATAAATGAAGAAAAAAACACTATTTCTAATGGAATAAACATAATGATTCAAAGCTTTAAACAGGCTATAGAAGAAAGTGATATTAATTTATTGAAATTGCCAGATATTTTGCCAGTTGAAAAAATAGAAGTTATAAGCGAGTAGGGGATAGCTGTTTATTATATGAGAATTCTAGTTTTATTGAATCCAACAAATAAGAAAGGAACAAAAGCGGCTTATACTGAATTAAGAAAGTTTCTTATAAAAGACGGATATGTATTACTGCAAAGTGAGGTTTTCATGAGAATTACAAATAACCGCAAAGGAGCAGAAAAACATCTCAATAGAATAAAACCATATATTCCTAACACCGGAACAGTTCGAATTATGCGTTTAACTGAAAAACAGTTTTGTAATATGGGGTTATATCAGGCAGAAGAAGATTATCAGGAATCGATAGTTGGTATAAATGATTATATCATGTTATAATAAGGTACAGGTATAACGACCCGCAATTTTTGGAGGGTCGTCAACCGGAATGGGCCGTTCTTAGAGTGTTCCAGATTGCAATAATCCGTATAAATGGTCGAGAAAAAATGAAATAACGCAATCTAGAACAGTCTAGGTTGCGTTTTGTTTTTACTGATGTGAAAGTACAGCTTCACGCAGAATAGAATTTATTCTAGTCTGATAACCTTTCCCTTGAGCTTTCAGAGCTTCCAGGACATCAAGATCAATCTTGATGGAAATGGCTTTCTTGATAGGTGTAACTTTGAAATATTCAGGATGTGCAGGAGCAAAGCCTTTCAAATCTGAATCAGAGAATTCTGGAATATCATCATCATAGGTTACTGGAAGAGCTGCAATCTCTTTAAGTCTTTCATCTGTTAATTTGTTTGATGTAGGCATTGTAAACCTCCTGCAATTTTGGTTCTGCTTTTCTAGCAGAAATAATTCTTGTTCTTCCATTGCGTTCCGTATGAACTGCTGCAATTATTACAATTCCACGGATGCTGCCGACACTAAAATATCTATCTTCTTCAAGTGAAGAATTTTTATCGTCAAATTTTGTCAGAAGATATGGATCGTCAAATACTTCTAGAATTTCTGAAAAAGAAAAACCATGATTTTTTATGTTTAATTCGTCTTTTTCAGAACCCCATTCAAATCTTCCATCTTGGCTGATAACAGTCATTATGGGCCCCTTAATAGTTTCTAATATAAGTATATAACGAGAGATATATAAAAGCAAGTATATTTTATAAAGTATATACTCAACTGTATATAATCTGAATTCTGTCTACTAACCTAAATATTTAGGTTAGTAATTACCCTTTTCTTTTATCACCTGCTAATCTGAAATTATTGTCAAATACATATTCATTTAATTTGTTTATTTCAAGCAGATTTCTGATGCACCATTCAGGATCCTGAGTATGGAATGTGTAATAAACATCATTTAACTGTTTATAGGGAAAAATTTGCATAACAAATTTTGTTGACTGTTCTCTGGTATATGAAATGTAACGGTATAGATAACCGATCCAGAATAAAGAACTTTTTGAGTATTTAATTTTTCCGTAGGTAGAATCTCCAAATTCGTTTGTAATTTGAGAAAGTCCTTCTTCCGCATCAAGTGACAAATTTGAATTGGTGTTATCATCAAGAGCTTTTGATAAATTAGAATGAAGAAACCTTCTCAAAAAGACAGACGAAGAACAATCCAGTTCTGCAGATTTTTCGAAGATTTTTCCCTGGAATTCACACAGTAATAAACCATTATGATCAAAATTTTTCATTTGAAAAGTTCCTCTATGTATAGACCTGTTTTAAATTCTCTTTTTGCAAGTTTGAGTTTTGTATCGATTTCAAAACTTCTTTCTACTAACCTATTTCTGCAGTCTTCACGTTCAGTTTTTGACAGATAATATTTTTCAACTGGAATTAAGTTGGATAAAGCTTTATCTGTCTTAAATATATATTGGAGTCCCAGTTTTGAAGCAGACAAAGAATGAAGAGCAACATCTGCATTGATTTCCCCTTCTGTAAATTGGGACATGATGTAAAACATCTTATTATCTGCTATTGGAGCAATTACAACGTCCGCAGTATTTGTTTCTACAACAATATTTTGTATAGTCTGATTTGATTTATACTGTTCCAAAGTGCCACGGTGATAACAAATGGCAAGCATCCATTCAAGGTTGCATTCAAACTTTTTTATTTTCAGGTTTTCTAATGAATATCTAAAGGAATATACAGAAGCACCATCTTTCTCAGATACAAAAGATAAAGCTTGATTATATGTTTCCCCTAAGTAAAAGCCATTTCCAAAATCACAGTTATTTCGTGAACCTGTTGTAGTAACAGTTGATAGTCCATCTCTTGAACCGTGGAACAAGACAGTACCGTATTTTTCTTTTATGAGTTCTTCTTTTACAGAGTTGATTCTGTATTTGTTTTTATAGATGTAAGAATAAATTTTTTCGCATACATCTTCTCTTGCAGAATTTCTCTTTTCAATTTCATTCAATGTGGTTCTTGAAATACCCGTTCGTTCAGATAATTCAAGCATATTGATTTTTTCTGTTTCCAGAATGAAGTGTATATCTTCTTTTAGATTGTAATGACAGTCAATTGTTATCATGTAGATAATTATAGAGTTTTAAACTTGTTTGTTCAATATGAACAAACAAGTTTGAGTTAAGAATGACAAGTGTAATTTATTTTGTAATTGTACGAACTACGCGGAAACCTACGGTTGACGACCCTCCAAAAATTGCGGGTCGTTATACCACTTCTTGGAGTCGGCGTTGCCGAAAAATTCTGATTGAATCAGTTGTCCGGGGTGCGAAAACAGTTGTAATTCGGGGCAAAGGCCGAATTACGACCAAAAACCGCAAAAATCCCGAAATGACAGTTCCTATCAGTTT
>JAAYYM010000584.1 GCA_012515365.1 Clostridia bacterium | reverse complement strand
TGGCTATTACTATTACGGTGAATATGTAAATAATATGCGTAGCGGACAGGGAATATGGATGCGGGCGGTTTATTCAGATTCTTCTTCTATAGGCTCTTATTTGTTTAAGGGTGAATGGAGTGAGGATCAGCCGAATGGAACCGGCGAAGCAACTTCAAATTTCTATAAAGATAAAATCGGAGCAACAGGCCTTGCAAAGCAAGTGATTACAGGATCTTATAAGAATGGACTTGAAGAAGGAAAAATGAATATGGTTGGAACTTCAAAGGGAGGAAAGACTTTTAAGTACAAGTATGAGACAACAGCAGGTGTCGCTAAGAAAATCAACAATGAAAGTACCGGTGTGAAGGGACAGTATTATATAGCGGATGCCGGCGATGATGTCCCTATGTTAATGTCTGATGGCTCACCGCGAGGCGTCGAAGGGTTTGTAGCGCAGGAATAGGTCAGCATTTGGAGGTGTGTTCGTGGAAATATCGGAAATTGAAATCGGTTTGCCGATTACATTGGAAATAAAAAAAGATGAACAAAAAATACAGTTTAATTCAGCTGTTGAAGGGATTGACGAACCGCGAAGACTGATTTTTCTGACTGTAGTAGAAAAGGATGGGAAACTGATAAACTTTGGAAGTATGCCGATCAATTTAGTCATTCATCGCGATGATGATGTTCCGATCCTGTTTCGAAACTGTCACATAGAATTGGTAAAAGCTGCTGATAATAAGTATATGTACTGTACAGTTCTTAAGGGGCTTGGCGTTCCATACAATCGTAGAAACGCTTTTCGATGTTTTGTGGGGCTGGATGTCGTGGTACAGGTGGACTCTCATAAATCTACATTTGATGCGATCTTAAGAGATGTCAGCTCGACTGGATTTGGACTTGTTTTTAGAAAAAAAGATCTTGAAAATCAGGAATTTGGAATTGGAACACAGTGCCACACGCATCTGGTCGATGCGATTGACAAATTTCAAAAAATCAACATCAATCTTCATGGTGTCATATGTCGTATTGCTGAGGTGGATGAAGAAAAAGTCGTATATGGATGTGAGCTTATGATCAGAGCTTATGAGATTGACAAATACATACGTGCAAAGGAAAGAGAAAATTTACGTAATCGATCATAATATCAAAAAATTCTGCAGGGTCATCTGACATCTGACAGAATTTTTTTGTTGACAGGAATCAAAATATACTGTAGAGTGTTCCTATAAAGAAACACTACAAAAGTAATAGATGAGAGGTTCATATGGCTGATCGAACGATTTTAGTAGAACAATTGATGCAGTTTTCCCTGACAAGGCAGGAAGCTACGATATATATTTACCTTTGTGAGAATGAAAAACTGACAGGATATGAAGCAGCCAAATTGACAGGAATTTCGAGATCGAATGTCTATAGTGCTTTGGCAGGACTGGTTGAAAAAGGCGCAGCATATCTGATTGATGGTACAACGAGTCGATATGTAGCAGTGCCGGTGGAGGAGTTTTGCAGCAATAAAGTACATAGAATGCTGGAATTAAAGGCCGAGCTTGAAGAATGTATGCCGACGGTTACTGTTCAGACAGAAGGATATTTGACGATCGAAGGAACTGCGCACATTGAAGATAAAATCAGAAATATGATTGCACAGTCTACAAAACGATTATACATTTCAGCGCAAAGGGAGATTATACAGAAATTCTTTGAAGAACTTAAGGATGCCACCGCCAGAGGAATTAAAGTCGTTATTCTGACGGATTATGAACCAGATCCTATGAATGCAGTTGTATATAAGGCAAAAAGACAAAAGCATCAGATCAGATTGATCATTGATTCTTATTTTGTACTGACTGGTGAGCTTGAAGGAAAGGCATCTGATACCTGTCTGTATTCAGGACAGAAGAATTTTGTAACAGTATTTAAAGAAGCATTAAGAAATGAAATAAAATTAATTGAAAGCGGGGATTTATATGATGAAAACTAGAATTGGTATTTTGGGCTATGGGAATCTGGGAAGAGGAATCGAGGCGGCAGCACGTCAGAATGAGGACATGCAGCTGACTGCAGTTTTCACAAGAAGAAATCCTTCTGATTTATCCGTTAAAACAGAGGGTGTCCAAGTATTCTCAGTTGATGATCTGATCGATAAAAAGGATGAGATCGATGTCTTAATTATTTGTGGAGGAAGTGCTACTGATCTGCCAAAACAGACACCTGAATATGCAAAATATTTTAATGTAGTTGACAGCTTTGATACGCATGCCAGAATCCCAGAGCATTTTGAAGCAGTTGATCAGTCAGCTGTAAAAGGGGGAAAGATCGCGATGATCTCTGTCGGCTGGGACCCGGGAATGTTTTCACTGAATCGATTATATGCAAATGCAATTCTTCCAGATGGAAAGGATGCTACCTTCTGGGGAAAAGGAGTCAGTCAAGGACATTCAGACGCAATCAGAAGAATAGAGGGAGTACAGGATGCGAAGCAGTATACCATACCTGTAGAAAGCGCGCTGGAGGCTGTCAGAGCCGGTAAGGATGTCGAACTGACTGCACGTCAAAAGCATACAAGAGAGTGTTTTGTTGTTGCAAAGAAAGATGCAGATCTTAAGGCTATTGAGCAGGAAATCGTATCAATGCCAAATTATTTTAGCGACTATGATACAACTGTTCATTTCATTTCACAGGAGGAGCTTGACCGTGATCATAAGGGAATACCACATGGTGGTTTCGTGATCAGAACAGGCAGGACAGGTTTTGAAAAAGAGCATCAGCATGTAATCGAATACTCGTTAAAGCTTGACTCGAATCCAGAGTTTACGGCATCTGTTCTGATTGCATATGCACGCGCTGCACACCGTATGAATCAAGAAGGACAAAAAGGATGTAAAACAGTATTTGACGTACCACCTGCATACTTATCAGCAAAAAGTGGTGAACAGCTGAGAAAAACAATGCTATAAGAATCACCTACGTAAGGAGAAAATGACATATGGAAAAAAGACCATTTATAACGAAAGACCAATTAGACCAAATTGTAACAGAATTTCCGACTCCGTTTCATATTTACGATGAAAAGGCAATCAGAGAAAACGTAAAAGCTATGATGGAAGCTTTCTCATGGAACAAAGGATATCGCGAATTTTTCGCTGTAAAAGCGAATCCGAATCCTTATCTGATCAACATACTCAGAGAGTATGGATGTGGATGTGATTGTTCATCTATGACTGAGCTGATGCTTTCAAATGCAATCGGATGCAAGGGGGAGGACATCATGTTTTCTTCAAATGCAACGCCGGCAAATGAATATCGATATGCAAAAAAAATAGGTGCAACGATTAATTTAGATGATTTTACGCACATTGAATTTCTTGAGAAAGAAGCAGGAATTCCTGAGACTATCAGCTGCCGTTATAATCCGGGCGGGATTTTTACAATCAGTAACGGTATCATGGATAACCCTGGTGATGCAAAATACGGATTTACAACAGAGCAGATATTTGAAGGATTTCGGATTTTAAAAGAAAAGGGAGTTAAGCATTTTGGAATCCATGCCTTCCTTGCAAGCAACACAGTGACCAATGATTATTATCCAATGTTAGCGAAACAGCTTTTTGAACTTGCTGTCAAATTACAGAAGGATACAGGGGCACATATTGCATTTATCAATCTGTCAGGTGGTGTTGGAATCCCTTACAGCCCTGATCAAGTGCCAAATGATATCCGTGTGATAGGTGCAGGGGTTAAAAAGGTTTATGAAGAAATTCTTGTTCCGGCGGGCATGGGCAATGTAGCTATCTATACAGAACTTGGGCGTTTTATGATGGGTCCTTATGGTGCATTGGTGACAAGAGCGATTCACCAGAAACATACCTACAAAGAGTACATTGGCTGTGACTCATGTGCCGTTAATCTGATGAGACCTGCTATGTACGGCGCATATCATCATATTACTGTGATGGGAAAAGAGGATGCTCCGTGTGACCATAAATATGATGTGACCGGTTCTCTATGTGAAAACAATGATAAATTTGCAATTGACCGTATGCTTCCGGAAATTGAAGTCGGAGATTACCTTTACATTCATGATACAGGAGCCCATGGATTTGCAATGGGATACAACTATAATGGTAAACTTAAATCCGCAGAGCTTCTTCTTAAAGAAGATGGAAGCGTACAACTGATCCGTAGAGCAGAGACTCCAAAGGACTATTTTGCTACATTTGACTGCTTTGATATCCTGAAGAATATGGATTATTCAGAAAAGAAATAGGTGAACAAAAAATAAGTATTGAAATTACAATCCGCTTATGATAAAATAACTTTTGTCGTCAGCGGATGTGGCGGAATGGCAGACGCATCAGACTCAAAATCTGACGGGGGCAACCTCGTGAGGGTTCAAGTCCCTCCATCCGCATTATAAAAAGGTTCAGAATTACTTGAGTATTCAAGGGTTTTGGACTTTTTTGTTTCTAAACACTATGATGGAACGAACAGGGCAAAAATGTAAAAAAGGCGAATTATCTAACGAGTATCTAACAGATATGCATTCATGAGAATGTTACAAAAAACACTCAAGGAAGTGGTGCATGACGCAATGTGCGTTGCACCACTTCTTGAGTGTTTTGTTACTTCTTTGAATCAAAGACCTTTTTTGCTTGTAGCATGGCGTTCCTAAGTGTCAGTGTAAAGAGAGTATCTTTATCTGGTAAAAATATATTTTCATATGGATAGAATTCAAATAGTTCTCTAGTCTTATCTATTTCATTTATATTTGTTATCTTTGAAGTTGCTTTGTTTATATCTGAATCTGATAAATTAAAATACCCACTGAATAAGAAGATAAGCTGGTCAGATTCAATGAAAGTATTAATTGCATCAATTGCATTTTTACATTCTATTTCTTTATCATAAAACTTTGCAAAATCCACTAATGATTTTAGACTAGTATTAGATAGTCTGGTCATATTTCGTATATCTTGATTTTCTCGTTCTGGAACAACACTTACTCCTAGTAAGTAATCATATGAACATTTCAATATTTCTGAAAAACGAATTAGCAATTCATATGAATATGCACGTGAACCACTCATATACGATTTCAAAGCTGTTTCACTGATATCAGCCTGTTCACAAAATTCTTTTTGGGTATATCCTTGCTCTCTAATTCTTTTCTTTAAAATAGTCCCTATCACGACTTTGTTCAAATAAAACACTCCCTTCAAGACTATATATAGTCGTATACGAGTCTATTTTAATATGATATTATGATGATGTCAATTGATAAGAAGTCGTGCTAGTATTACCAC
>JAAYYM010000583.1 GCA_012515365.1 Clostridia bacterium | reverse complement strand
CTGGTGCAAGAATGAACCAATTGTGATAGAATCATTGGAAGATATTGATAAAATCCCCATTTCACCAAAAACAAAATTATGCATTGTCTCTCAAACGACATTTAATTACAATAAATTTCAAGAATTAGTTGAAATTTTTTTCAAAAAAGGTTATGATATAAATGTTGTGAATACAATTTGTAACGCAACCGAAGAACGGCAGACTGAAGCCAGAGAGATTGCTAAAAAAGTAGACGCGATGATTGTTATTGGAGGTACACATAGTTCCAATACACAGAAATTGTATGAGATCTGTAAAAAAGAATGTGCAGATACTCATTATATACAGACACTTGATGACTTGAATTTAGAGACAGATACTACTAAATCCATTCGTTGTGTAGGTATTACCGCGGGGGCGTCAACACCAAATAATATTATTGAGGAGGTTCAAAATTATGTCAGAATTAACTTTTGAACAGATGCTGGAATCATCATTAAAAACAATACACACGGGAGAGGTAGTAGAAGGAACTGTCATTGATGTTAAGCCAGATGAAATCATTCTTAACATCGGATACAAGTCAGATGGTATTGTTACCAGAAATGAATATTCTAACACACCTAATATGGACCTCACAACTTGTGTAAAGATCGGAGATACCATTGAAACAAAGGTATTGAAGGTAAATGATGGAGATGGACAGGTTTTATTAACCTATAAGAGACTGGCAGCTGACAAAGGCAACAAACGTCTTGAAGAAGCTTTCGAGAGCAAGGAAGTATTAAAGGCAACTGTTACACAGGTATTAGACGGTGGTTTAAGTGTCATCGTTGATGGTGCCAGAGTATTTATTCCTGCAAGTCTTGTATCAGATTCTTATGAAAAGGATCTTACTAAATATGCGGGACAGGAAATTGAATTTGTGATTAGTGAATTTAATCCTAAGAAGAGAAGAGTAATCGGTGACAGAAGACAGTTACTGATGGCGAAGAGAGCAGAGCTTCAAAAAGAGCTGTTTGCTAAAATTGCTGTTGGTGATGTGGTTGAAGGTGTAGTTAAAAATGTGACTGATTTTGGTGTATTTGTTGATTTGGGAGGAGCTGATGGTCTTCTTCACATCTCAGAAATGTCATGGGGAAGAGTTGATAATCCTAAAAAAGTATTTAAGACAGGCGATCAGTTGAAAGTCCTGATTAAAGAAATCTCAGGAACTAAAATTGCATTAAGTCTTAAATTTGATGATGCAAATCCATGGATTGATGCAGAAACAAAATTTGCTGTTGGAAATGTGATTGAAGGCAAAGTTGCAAGAATGACTGACTTCGGAGCTTTTGTTGAACTTGAGCCGGGAGTTGATGCACTGCTTCATGTTTCACAGATCTCAAAAGAGCATATTGACAAACCTGCTGATGTATTAAAAGTTGGTGAAGTCGTAACAGCAAAAATCGTAGATTTCAATTTTGAAGATAAAAAGATCAGCTTAAGCATGAAAGCTTTACTCCCTCAGGATGATGAAATTGCTGAAGAAGCTTCAGAAGAGGCTGCAGAATAAATTTCATTGGAGAGAATAAGTATGATATATGATTATGAGGCGTTTAAAAAAGAAGTATATGCAATGACTAAGATTGATTTAAATGCATATAAAGAAAAACAGATGCGTCGACGTATAGATACTTTGATTAACAAATACAAGATTAAGGGCTATGAAGACTTTCTCAATGAATTGAGAGTTAACAAAAAGACATTTGAAGATTTTGTTAATTATCTTACAATTAATGTTTCTGAGTTTTATCGTAATACGGATCAGTGGGAATTGATGGATAAGCAGTATATTCCTGAAATGATCAAACGATTCGGTACGAATTTAAAAATCTGGAGCGCAGCATGTTCAACAGGCGACGAACCTTATTCTCTTGTTATGGCTTTGTCGAAGCATCTGCCCTTAAATCAGATCAAGATTTATGCTACTGATTTGGATAAACAGGTTTTAGCATCTGCAAAGATGGGATTATACTCAGAAAAAAGCATTGCGAATGTTCCTGTTAATCTTAAAAATAAGTATTTAAAAAAAGTCGGTAATTCATATCAGATTGCTGAAGAAATCAAAGCGAGAGTAGAGTTTAAAGAACATAATCTTCTGAAAGACCGTTATCCGGATCGCTGTCATTTGATTGTATGCAGAAATGTATTGATCTATTTTACAGAGGAAGCGAAAGAAGATGTATTCAAAAAGTTTAATGATTCACTTGTTAAGGGTGGTACATTATTCATAGGAAGCACAGAGCAGATCATGAATCACAAAGAACTTGGATATGATCGAAAAAGTTCATTCTTTTATGAAAAAATATAATAAAAAGCGCATGATGCATAGATATGCAAAATGCGCTTTTCTTTCTTTTATTTTTTCAAGCTGAAATGAAGAAGCACTTCATTGACAAATTCGTTCTGTAAGGAACGGTCATTCTTAAATTGGTCATTGTATTGGATATACGAAAAAACAGAATTCCAATTTTCTTTAAAGCAAGGTGAAAAGCCAGTGCAGCGTTGCGGAAGAAAGGTACCGGATACTTTTGTATAACAGGTGGCACGTGTAGCATTTTGGCGATGGTTACGATCTACATAGACGCCTACACTCTTATGGATAGCAGTATCTTCTTCTGGCAGATAAAAATAATCCTTATAATGATCATAAAACATCTTTAGCTCTCCGGATACAATAGGAAAACGTAATCGGCAAAGCGTATTTGATGCATAAAGAAATAGCTGGTCTCTTTTGCAGCATACAGGATAGGGTAAAGAAAATGAAAGCTGCGCATCAATGATTACTTCTTTTTTTGAGGAATGGTCGTAATCTTCGTAGACATTTTCATTAAGTCCGGTGACTTTGACCGGATAACAAAACAAATCCCGATAATACAGGATAGGCAGTATTTTGATCATTCCAAGGATATCCTCGTAATTATGAAGGAATAGAAGCTTTGCAAGATGTTCTTTATGAGTCTTTTCATATTCCAGATAAACAGGTATTAATTCTCCACCGTCACATTGATCATTACGCTTAATTTTTAGAAATGTTTCAATGGATTTTTGCTTGAGAGACGGAAGAAAAAACAGAAATCGATAAGGCTTGATCAATTTGTAAAGATCAACAATCGTAAATTGATCCCAGATTGGTGGAATATGATATTTTTCTGCTTTCTTTGTCAAATAAGGAATATCAAATTGAACACCGTTATATTGTAAAAGAAAATGGAAGTCTTTTGCAAATTCGAAAAACTGACGTAGGATCTCTGATTCTTCTTCCTTGTGTTCGCAGAGCCATTGTATGATGTGAAATTGATTGTGAGAAAAATAACCGCATCCAATCATATACAGGTAGGTGGATGCAGCAGAAAATCCGGTTGTTTCTATATCAAAGAGGATTGTTTGTTCTAAATCGACCATTTTATCAATCGGATATGCCGGTATTAATTGTTCAATTGTGTGTGTTTCTATACGCATAATATCACCAATTATCTGTCGAAAATCCTTTCACAATGTCATATTAGTAAATTAAAATGTCTTATGGGTAGAAAAAATCTGATAAATTTAGTATAGTATGAATAGTAAGAAAAAGAAAGTGAGAATTTTGTCATGTGGGAATGGAAGTTTTTTGGAATCGAACTGTATAATCTGGTGGCATGGTTGTTTATATATAGCTTTTGCGGATGGGTATGGGAGTGTTTTTATATATCACATAAAGAAAAAAAGGTTGTCAATCGAGGCTATGTGACTGGACCGGTATGCACCATTTATGGTGTTGGTGCTATCACAATGTATATCAGCCTAAAGGGAATCTCGGAACATTTGGTTCTGGCATTTTTTGTGGGTGCAATTTTAGCAACCGTACTTGAATATGTGACGGCAGTTATTATGGAATCTTTATTCAAAACAAGCTGGTGGGATTATTCTGATCAGAAATTCAATTTTCAGGGAAGAATCTGTCTGTCCAGTACAATTGCATGGGGGGCCGCAACGGTTGGTTTATTTACGATTTTTCAACCATTCGTCAATTATCTGGTAGGATTGGTACCTTATATGATTGGGAAAATACTACTTAGTGTTTTTGTAATCTTGTATGTGATTGACTTTACAATCTCTACGATTGCTGCAGCGGATCTTTCTGTTAAGCTTCAGAAGATGGATGCACTTATGGAGGAATTTCATAATTATCTGAAAGAAACAAGAGTATATACAACAGCTGAAGAAATAATCAGCAGAATGGATTCTTTCAAGAGAAATTCATTAAGACGTAAATTCCTTAAAAGATTTACAAAGAAATTTGATTTGAGACCGAATACGTTTACTGAACAGATGTCACAGCTTGGTATGAAAGGAAAGATTACTGATGAAATGACAGAACGGTTTTAT
>JAAYYM010000582.1 GCA_012515365.1 Clostridia bacterium | reverse complement strand
TTCCGGCCTTGCATAAGGCAAAGAGAACGTATGATTCTGTCTGTATCTATACGGTCACAGACAAACAGATGCAGATCTCATCATTTGATCCGATTACGCTGCAGATCCCCGGAACATATCAAATAGACGCAGAACACTATATTGAGTTAAAACTGGAGGACTGTGAAAAAAATAGAAATATTGAAGTAAAAACATATACGAAATGCTTTGATTATGATAAAATAAAAAACAGTTTGTTATTGCGTAATCGCGACAAAGGAGATTTTTTCTCAGTCAATGACAGGAATGATCATCAGACAGTAAAAGCGTATTGTATTAATCAGAAAATACCAAAAGAGGATAGGGATCATTTGTTGTTAATCGCGGACGATGCGCATGTTTTATGGATTATAGGGTATCGTATAAGTGAATATTATAAAGTCACAAATGAAACGAATCGTATACTAAAGATACAAGTGTATGGAGGAAGATACAATGAGTGAAAAAATAAGAGTTATGCTTTCAGAACAAGAAGTTACAGAACGAATCAGACAGCTTGGTGAAAAGATCAGCAAGGATTATGCAGGTAAAGAAGTACATCTGGTATGTGTATTAAAAGGAGGTTCTTTTTTTATGTGTGAACTTGCTAAGAGAATCACAATCCCGGTATCTATCGATTTTATGTCTGTCAGCAGCTATGGTTCTGAAACACAGAGCAGTGGAGTTGTAAAAATAGTAAAGGATCTGGATGAGCCTTTGCTCAATAAAAATGTGATCGTGGTAGAAGACATCGTCGATACGGGAAGAACATTAAGCTATCTGCTTAATATCCTGAAAGATAGAAAACCTTCAAGTCTGGCTCTTTGTACCTTGTTAGATAAACCGGATCGAAGAGTTGTAGATGTAAACGTAAATTATACAGGCTTTCAGATTCCAGATGAATTTGTCGTAGGATATGGGCTTGATTATGCGCAGAAATATAGAAATCTGCCATACATTGGTGTAGTAGAGTTATAAATGGAAGGAGAACTATTTTGAACAAAGGAAATGGCAGAGGATTTGGATTTTATATTTTTGTTTTTGTATTATTTGCTTGTTTTTTCTTATTGTGGAAAGGACTTTGGGAGGATTCAGAGGACTATATTACAAATAGTCAGTTCGAACATTATTTATCATCCGATGAAGTTACCGGTATTGTGATACAGCCTAACTCAGAAGTTCCGACAGGATGTCTGCAGATTACCATTAAAAATGGAACTAAGAAGATATTATATGTATCAGACGTATCTGTCACAGAAGCGAAACTAAGAGAGCAGTTTCCGGACTATGTGCTTAAGGATGTAAAGAGAGAAAGTGCGTTTGTCAGCTATGTGCTGCCTATTTTGATTACGCTTGGAATTGTGGTCTTTATCTTTATTTATATGAACAATCAGGCTTCTGGTGGAGCCGGCGGCGGAAAAGTCATGAATTTTGGAAAGAGTCGCGCAAAGCTTTCTACAGATGACAATAAAGTAACATTTACGGATGTAGCCGGTCTGTTTGAAGAAAAGGATGAGTTAAAGGAGGTTGTTGATTTTCTAAAGACACCTCAAAAATATATTAAGGTCGGAGCAAGAATTCCTAAGGGTGTACTTTTAGTAGGACCTCCCGGAACAGGTAAGACTTTACTGGCAAAGGCTGTAGCAGGTGAAGCAGGAGTTCCGTTCTTTAGTATTTCGGGTTCGGATTTTGTGGAAATGTTTGTTGGTGTCGGAGCATCTCGTGTCAGAGATTTGTTTGCAGAAGGAAAGAAAAGTGCACCGTGTATTATTTTTATTGACGAAATCGATGCTGTTGCCAGAAGAAGAGGTACCGGAATGGGTGGCGGCCATGATGAACGTGAGCAGACATTAAATCAGCTGCTTGTTGAAATGGATGGTTTTGGTGTTAATGAAGGCATTATTGTTATGGCTGCAACAAACAGGGTAGATATTCTTGACCCTGCCATACTGCGTCCGGGGCGTTTTGACAGAAAGGTAACGGTAGGCAAGCCTGATGTAAGAGGCCGTCTGGATATTTTAAAGGTACATGCGAAAAACAAACCGCTTAGTGACGATGTAGATTTGGATCAGATCGCAAGAACAACAGCCGGATTTACCGGAGCGGATATCGAGAACCTACTGAATGAGGCAGCGATCTATTCTGCACGTGAGGAAAGAAGTTTTGTAAAGCAGGATGACATTAGGAAAGCCTTTGTCAAGGTTGGTATCGGTGCTGAAAAGAAAAGTAAAATTATTTCGGATAAAGAGAAACGCATTACGGCATTTCATGAAGCAGGGCATGCAATCTTATTTCATGTACTTCCGGATGTCGGACCTGTTTACTCTGTTTCGATTATTCCGACCGGAATGGGGGCAGCAGGTTATACGATGCCACTGCCGGATAATGATGATATGTTTATGACTCGTGGTAAGATGCTGCAGGAAATCATAGTATTTCTTGGAGGACGTGTAGCGGAATCACTTGTATTTGAAGATATTACAACAGGTGCATCGCAGGATATCAAGCAGGCGACTCAGATCGCTAAGAGTATGGTCATGAAGTATGGTATGTCAGAGAAAATCGGAATCGTTAATTATGACAATGATGATGATGAAGTCTTTATCGGTAGAGACTTAGCACATACAAGAGCATACAGTGAGTCTGTAGCAGGTGAGATTGATTTAGAAGTCAGAGCTATTATCCATGACTGTTATGAGAAAGCAGAGCAGATGATACGTGAGAATCGCGATATTCTAGAGAAATGTGCGGAGCTTTTATTAGAAAAAGAAAAGATCAACAGAGAAGAGTTTGAGGGGTTGTTTGCCTGATTGTACATTTTTCACAAAATCACAAAACGGTTTTTGTAAAGTTTGTGCATCCTATATCTAGATTTTGAATAGTTCCTATGCTATCATACATCTTGTAACCCCCCCCAATACATTGTATAGTCTTAAGACTATACCCCATAAGAAAAGAAATACCTTCTCCAAAAAGGCAGCTATCGTGAGGCTGCCTTTTTATTTTTACATAAAGATATTTCAAGTGAGCGTGTACATTGATATATAAATGGTTCAAAAAGCACTACTTGTAAGTGAGATTGAGTTATTATAAAATAGGATGTAGAGAGAAAGAAACAGAGGTGTATATTAGGATGGATCAATCACAATCATTAAGCGCATATGAAAAAAGTGTTTATCTGACCAGCATGAAGCCTGCACTTAATAAAAGAGCACTTTTTTCTGATTTATCTGAAGATTATGTTATTCCTCTTGAACCGAATGCTTACGGACTTGTAAAAATTCGTTTTCGTACCGGAAAAAATAATGTTGATCAGGTATATTTTATTTGTAAAAAAGAACGCGTATTTATGAATAAAATATTGACAAAGCAAAATTTTGATTACTATGAATGTGAATATCAACTAGATGATGAGCCAATTTATTATTGTTTTGAAGTGGTTGCCGGTAAACATAGCAGTTATTATGATTTACAGGGTTCATCTAAAGAAAAGAATGAGAAATATTTTTTTAGGATCATTCCAGGCTTTAAAACTCCTGATTGGGCAAAAAGTGCAGTCATGTATCAAATATTTGTAGATCGGTTCTATAATGGAGATCCTACGAATGATGTGGAAACGAATGAATATTACTATATCAATGGAAAAAGCATTCAAGTAACGGATTGGAATAAATACCCTGAGGCAAATGGGATCAGAGAGTTTTACGGTGGAGATTTGCAGGGGGTTATAGATAAATTGGACTATTTGTCAGATTTAGGAATTGATGCGATTTATTTCAATCCTCTATTTGTGTCGCCATCAAATCATAAATATGACATTCAGGACTATGATTATATTGATCCTCATTTTGGTAAGATTGTGGATGATCGTGGTGATCTGTTAGCAGATGACCAAAGAGAAAACAGATATGCCACCAGATACATTGACCGTGTCACAAATAAAAAGAATCTGGAAGCAAGTAATGAATTGTTTATTCAGTTGGTCGAGGAGGCTCATAAAAGAGGAATCAAGATAATCTTAGATGGTGTTTTTAACCATTGTGGTTCTTTTAATAAATGGATGGATCGGGAATGCATCTATGAAAATGAAGAAGGATATGAAAAAGGAGCATATATTTCTGAAGACAGTCCTTATCGTAGCTTTTTTGACTTTAGAGAAATGCGATGGCCGTATAATCCTGCCTATGATGGGTGGTGGGGACATGATACACTTCCAAAGTTAAATTATGAAAATTCTTATAAATTAAAACAATATATTCTCGATATCGCAAGAAAATGGGTTTCTCCACCATATAATGTAGATGGGTGGAGACTTGATGTAGCAGCAGATTTAGGACATTCACCAGAGTATAATCATCAGTTCTGGAAGGATTTTCGTCGTGCGGTAAAGGAGTCTAATCCCAATGCCATCATTATTGCGGAGCATTATGGCAGGCCATTAGAATGGTTAAAAGGTGATGAGTGGGATACGATTATGAATTATGATGCATTTATGGAGCCTGTGACTTGGTTTTTAACAGGAATGCAGAAGCATAGTGATGATTATCGTGCAGATCTTCTGGGAAATGCGCAGGCTTTCTGGAGTATGATGAAACAACATTATGCAGAGTTTTCAGCGCCATCTATGCAGGTGACAATGAATGAATTATCCAATCATGACCATTCCAGATTTTTAACGAGAACCAATCATGTCGTTGGCAGATCTAATAATCTTGGACCGGAAGCAGCAAATCACGGCATCAGTAAAGCAGTGTTCCGTGAGGCTGTTTTATTTCAGTTTACCTGGGCCGGTGCTCCTACAATCTATTATGGAGATGAGGCTGGTCTTTGTGGATTTACGGATCCTGATAATCGAAGAACATATCCATGGGGCCATGAGGATCATGAACTGATCAATTATCATAAGGATCTGATCAGAATCCGTAAAGCGAATAGAGAACTTGGCTGCGGATCCATGAAGCCGTTGTTAGAGGAGCATAATCTGATTGCCTACGGCAGATTTAATACAGAGACTCAAAGTGTTATTATCATCAATAATGATGTAAATGAACGAGAGTTTGAGATTAAGCTGTGGGACATTGGAGTAGAAAGAGAATGTATGCTGGCTACTATCATTATGACTACTCAGGAAGGTTATCAGCTGGGTGGACGACAGTATGAGGTTACAGGCGGCAAGCTATATATAAAAATAGGTGGTTATACCGGAATGCTTTTAAAACCGGAATTACAGACAGAAGTTAAAAAAAATACTTGCAAATATAATGAAAAGTCGATATAATACTTTTTGCGAGCTTTGCTTCATATGCCCAGATAGCTCAGTTGGTAGAGCAGAGGACTGAAAATCCTCGTGTCACTGGTTCGATTCCGGTTCTGGGCATCTGTATTATATGCGGGTGTAGTTCAATGGTAGAACACTAGCCTTCCAAGCTAGATACGTGGGTTCGATTCCCATCACCCGCTCTTGAAAGACCTTGTATGATGCAAGGTCTTTTTGCTTTACCGGATTTTGTTTTGTCAATATTACTTTATCAGGAACAAAGGAGATTAAATGGAACCGACTTGTACGAAACGTTATCATATTCTGGATTTTCTGAGAGGATTAGCTGTTATCAATATGGTGATTTATCATGCATGCTATGATCTGGTCATGATTTTTCATGTAGACTGGCCCTTTTTTTATACACAGGGTGCCTTTTACTGGCAGCAGATGATCTGCATTTCTTTTATTTGCATTTCAGGCTGCGTGGCATCGTTTAGTAATCATTTAATGAAACGTGGATGGATTGTTTTTGGCGCAGGAATGCTGATGACGGTGGTTACTTATTTTGTGATTCCTTCTCAGATCATTTTGTTTGGAGTATTAAGCTTATTAGGTAGTGCAATGATTATTACTGCATTGATCAGGCCGTTTTTACTCAAGATTTTACCAGTTATTGGTTTGAGCGGAAGCATTCTTTTATTTTTGTTGTTCAGATGGGTTGATATGGGGAAATTATCTTTCTTTTATTTATGGGAATATGAGCTGCCGGTTAAGTTGTATCAGACTCATTTTTTATTCTTTTTGGGATTTCCGAATAAAGAATTTCATTCAGCGGATTATTTTCCGATATTACCATGGGTTTTTCTATATTTGACAGGATTCTATCTGGCCATTATGGTGAGAAATTATGTTGAGCGCACCAAGCATGATAAGCTGCTTTCTTTTCGGATCAGGCCGATTAATTTTTTGGGCAGGCATACGTTACTGATTTATCTGATTCATCAGCCAGCTATTTATCTTCTTTGTAATATTTTGCAGTCACATGCTATACTGAAGTAGACAATCATTTTTTTAAATTTATATATGATAAGGTGGATCACACATGAAAATTGTTTTGGCAGCAGTTAAT
>JAAYYM010000581.1 GCA_012515365.1 Clostridia bacterium | reverse complement strand
TTTATAGTCATAGGAACATATTCTGCAGAAGCAGGTCTTAAATTATTTGACTCGTAATATGAATCACTGGCATGTATTTCTATATTCTGCACCTTAAGCATCTTTTGAAACTGTATCTTTGCAAGTCTACTGTCAGGTCTTTTATCTACTTTGTAATCAATATAAATGTCTGCAATCCCTGTAACATTCTCATCTGTATTAATCTCAAGTTTTATCGTAGTATCACTTAAAAGCTGTGTCTGTACTTCAAATTCAGAACACAGAGTATTCTCCATTTCTTTATTGTTACGTTCCCAATATGTCTCATATTCATTGGAGAACACAGGATGCCAGTTTTCATATAATTCCCTGTAAAAAAACCAATTAGCTCTTTCCACCCAGCATTCCCAATCCGTGAATCTTTTTCGAATTGTCACTGCATACTTAAAGTCACCATTATGAAACTGATTTAAATAAGTTTCTCTTTGCTCATCTCCTAATACATGGATAATATAATCTGTTCCTGTTGGTTGATATGTATCTTCGTACACCTCTTGTGCTGATGCATAAGTAGAAAAGAAATCTTCTCCATCCAAAAACTCATGAGCCGCTCTCATATCTGCATACATAGATGTCATATTACCGCCCATGCTTTCAATGTATTCACCCTCTTCGGTAACAAATGAAAATATTAATTCATCCTTACTGGTTGATATAATCCAAGCTAAACATACAACTGTCACAACCACCATAAACTTTTTCTCTATGCCACTCTTAACAAGGACTCCCTTAAATGCATTTACTGTTTCATAAAATACTGTTATAAACAAAGCCGAAAGTGCTACTTCTCTACAACCACCACCTGATAACAGCCGATACTCATTCACCGCGCAAAAACAGGTCATGTTGATAAATGCAGGTATGCCATACCTGATAACAGCCTCTTTTGTTCCTTTGTTTACAAAGAGTTTTATTATGTATATAATCACAGCAAAGACCTGTATTAACATCACAAATGAAAAATCCACATCATATAGGTAATAACTTTTTAATGAATTATAATACCAGCTTTGATATCCACCTGTTCCAAAAGTATATTTGATCCAATCCTTAAAATGCCCCATCGATAATACTTCCACTAAAACAATAACTGATATTATAGATCCTGCAATTGCCAGTAACATATCCAAAATAACTGGCATTATTTTTCTATTTCTAGCAAGAGACACACAGATAACCATCAAAATCAAACAGAGCCAACTACTTATTCCATAATCATTACTCCATATGAATGCAAAGCCGGCAATCAATCCAGTAATCAAAGCTGGCAATGGTCTTACAATTTTAGCATTGATCATTTTTTTTGTGTATATCCTAAATGCCAAAAGGAATATTGCAATAAGTATAGGTAAAATCAAACCTCTAACAAATCTTGCGGAATTTCCTGCTCCAAGAGCACAATTCAACGCATCCCCTATCTCTTTAAATGTAACAACAGCATTTGAGAAGAAAAATGGTTTAACAAGTAAAACTACAAGCAGCAGATTTGATGCACTTAAGCTTATCTTCCAATTGCTAAATATTGCTCGGCCAATCACTATTGACAGTGTGGCCAACCCTACAAATGTCAGAAAAGAAAATGCCACAAGACTATCCTGATAGGTTCCACCAAATATTTTTGTTGTCAATGATCCAATGTATAAATGTCCCATACCAAGATAATCGTTAAAATCTCTATATGGAATCTGACCATCAAGTAATCTTCTTACCGGATTATAGTTTTGAAATGTACCATTTATTGGATAAAAATTTGCATAATGTCCTGATGACAATGCATGTAAAAAACATATTGCTATTAAAATTGTCGCCTCAAATACGATAAATATATGTTCTTTATTTAGCTTACAGTGTATCTCTTTTTGCGACAGAACATTTGTTTGCTTATTCATTATCCAAAAATCTCCCCCACGTACATTAATACTTGCTTTATCTCTGCAACATCATCCCTTTTTCCCATTTCGATAGAAACAAATCCACGATAATTTTCATTCATCAGCAGCTTCATTAATTTCTTATGAATATCTCTCTGTTCTATTAATTTTAAGCCTGGCTCACTAATGTGAACATGACTGATACAATCAACTTTGTCATTAAGCTCTTCTATTTCTTCACCATTCTGGATCATAGTTCCCACATCTAGATTTAATTTGAATCCATCAGAACCAACCTGTTCTATCAATTCAAGCGCAGATGATGTATCGTTTATGTAATTTGTATTATAAATAGGCGGGTTTGCTTCCATTCCGATCACTGTATGATGTTCTGCAGCATAATCTCCTAGTTCCTTAAAGAACACTGCTGCAACCAATGTATCCACTCCTTCTGGAAGATTACGATTGCGTGGGCATCCAAAAACAAGATTTTTACAACCTATAACTTCTGCAAAATCAATGGCTTTTTTTGTATAATTAACAAGAAACTGCCTCTCCTCTTTGCTTCCAAAAAGCTTCTCCTGACAGTTAAACCATATTGACTGCATTGAAGGAACAGTAAAGCCTTCTTTTATGTTTAATTCTTTAGCCCACGACTCAGCCACTTTCAGATTATCATAAGGGTTTTCAGGAATAATTCTGGTTGGAGCAATCTCTAGACCAGAATAACCATATTTTTTCATCAACTCATAGACTACCATATCATTAGTTGCATCCCAACCTATGTTAGAAATTGATAATCTCACAATATCAGTCTCCTTCCAATACTTTCATATCAACATCATAAAGAATACCGTCACATATAACTTTAACTGCGTTTACATCCCCACAATACCAATAGTAATCATTACTTACTCTGATTAAATAATCATTTGTGCCTTCTTTTAATGTCACATTGTACTGATACTTTTCTGAAAAAATGCCATTCTCATAAATCCCCACCTTAATAGATGCTCCTATAACTTCATCGTCATTATCATAACTTCGTCTAGTATCAGTTCCATTATATGTTGCTCGAAACAATAAATAGTTTCCGTGCTCTTTTGATGAAATTGCACTTCTATCAAACAAGTAATATCCATTTGCCTGCTGTAATTCTGCATACTCTGTATTTATAATTGCACGATCATTATCTGCCCAAATGCTTGGAAGATATGCTAAGTTGTATATATGAAAACCATTGTCATAGGTATTCCAGTTATTCCCGCTCTCATCTATATTTTGTGTCGAATTGTCATATCCATATTCAATATATGTTACCGGACTACTTACTTTCAAAGAACGAATTGCAACAGTACTTCCCTCAGGAATATTCATTTTCAGCCTTGTATATTCTGTAACTGGCACAATAAAATCTGCGATTCCATCTCCTACTATATGTACCGTTGATACTTTATCTTCTGTATAGTTTTCACCCATAGCTGTTGTATAAAATATCT
>JAAYYM010000580.1 GCA_012515365.1 Clostridia bacterium | reverse complement strand
GGG
The DNA here is from genome assembly GCA_012515365.1 of Clostridia bacterium. Next base: position 12,259 of record JAAYYM010000580.1, on the reverse strand, counting down.
CTGATATCATCCCAGTATTTCTCGTATTCTTCCTTCTCCGTCTTACACATTCCTGACAGCTTATCTGCTACTTTCTTTGAAATGTATTCAGAGATTTTTTTAACAAATCCATCATTCTGTAATGCACTTCTTGATACATTCAGTGGCAGATCCGGACAATCGATCACACCCTTAAGCAGCATCAGGAATTCAGGAATGACTTCTTTAATGTTATCAGCAATAAATACCTGATTGTTATAAAGTTTAATGGTTCCTTCAATGGATTCATATTCCATGTTGATCTTAGGAAAATACAGAATTCCTTTCAGGTTGAATGGGTAATCCATATTCAGATGAATCCAGAATAATGGCTCTTTATAGTCCATAAATACTCTACGGTAAAACTCCAGGTATTCTTCCTTTGTGCACTCATTCGGATGCTTGGTCCATAATGGATTTGTATCATTCAGTGCAACCGGTCTCTTTAAGATCTTAACCTTTTCCTGTTTCGGAGAAACAACAACAGTTTCTTTTTCGCCCTTGTCATTTTCTTTCTCTTCTGTTTTTTCTTCTTCAATAATAGTCTCAATGACTGTATCTTTATCTGTTTTTTCTTCAACCGGGATTACTTCATATTCCGGTTCTGCATTCTCTTTGTTCAAATAAATATTAACTGGCATAAAAGAGCAGTATTTTTTGATGATTTCTCTTGCTCTGTATTCATTACAGAATTCCAGACTTTCTTCTGAAAGGAACAATGTAATCTCCGTACCTACTGTCGTTTTTGTACCTTCATCAAGCGTATAATCTGTTCCGCCATCACACTCCCAATGAACTGCCTTTGCACCTTTTTGATAAGAGAGGGTATCAATATGGACATCCTCTGCTACCATAAATGCAGAATAAAATCCCAAACCAAAGTGACCGATCATCTGATCATCATTTGTCTTATCTTTGTATTTTTCGAGGAAGTCTGTTGCACCTGAAAATGCAATCTGTGTGATATACTCTGTTACCTCGTCTTCTGTCATACCGATACCGTTATCGATGAATTTAAGCGTTTTAGCTTCAGGATTGACGATCACTTCTATTTTTGCCTCATGATCATCTTCAAAAGAATACTCTCCCATCAATTCAAGTTTCTTTAATTTCGTAATCGCATCGCAGCCATTAGAAATCAATTCTCTCATAAAAATATCATGGTCTGAATAAAGCCATTTCTTGATAATCGGGAAAATGTTCTCACTGTTAATTGATAAACTACCTTGTTTTGCTGCCATTCTTTACACATCCTTTTTGTTATATTATAAGTATCAGTTTTTCTACTCAATGAATATGATAAAACGAGCCAAAAGAAATGTCAAGAAAAAATTAGCACTCAACTAGGTTGAGTGCTAATAACTGTTTCATTATAGACATCAAAAAAAGTTTTTGTCGTTACACCATCCTGTTCATCTACGTTGATTGACTTCCACAAATCATCATTTAAATTAGATGTAAGTGTCGGAAGAAACTCGTCATAGACCTGATTGAACATCGCTTCTTTTCGTTTATTGACAATGTTTATTTTATTGGCATCTGTTTCTTCTCTATTTAAATTTGTCACACATTTAATGATATGATAACCATACTCAGTCTCTATAATGTCACTGATTTCATCTTTTGAAAGGGCAAAAGCTACCTGATCATATGCTTCAGGCATGACACCTTTTGCAAAGCTGTATTCTGATTTTTCATCTTCATTATAGTCAAGAACCAATGCATCAAAATCCTCGCCTGTTTTTGCTCTATTGAGAAGATCCAGACATCTTGCATATGCATCCTGCTTCCTTGCTCCTGTATATGCGATCCGTTCCCCTGCCTGATTGATCTCGTATGTTTTGATCAGGATTTGTTTTACCGTGATCGTACGTGCTTCGTCATCGCTGACCTCTGTATTGACCTCAGCAGTCAGTGTCTGATAAACCTTATTTGCCAATGCGTATTCTGCATACATCTGATATATGATATCCTCAGTAACTAAAAGGCTTTGCGCCTCTTCCTGACTGAGTGTTGCATAATACTTTTGTGCTGCATTTTTTACCTGCTTCTCTTCTTCTTTATCTAAAGTAATCTTTCGTTCCTGAGCCAGCAGATTAATCGCTTTGATCTGTGCAACCTTGGCTAATATAGACTCTTTAAACTGAGTGCTTAAAGTCGAATTGTTAAATTTGACATTCCATACTTCATTGCCAAATGCTTCTTCACACTGATTTCTGGCTGTAACCAGATAAACCTTGATTTCTGGAAGCATACAGGAAAGCTTATTGATCCGAAATACTTCATTTTCCTTAAAATCAGTCGTAAGAACAATCTCTGTACTTTTCTGTTTGCATCCGCCAAGTAAAAGTATGAAAGCAGCCACGATACACCAAATCAGTATGACATGATTCCGGCTTTTGTGTTTATGCATCTTTATTTACTCCCACCTGATTATGCTCTGCTTTACTTAAAATGCTTCTGGCCACACTGATTCCATTTGCTGATGCCTGCTGCAGACCTCGGGTTACACTTGCACCATCGCCGATCGCACGAAGTCCTTTTACACTGGTTTCAAAGTCCTGATTTACGACTACCTTATTGGAATAGAATTTAACTTCTACACCATATAACAGGGTTTCTTCGCTTGCAAGTCCCGGTGTGATCTTATCAAGTGCCATAATCATTTCCTCGATGTCTACCATGATACGATGTGGAAATACCAACGATAAATCTCCCGGTACTGCATCCTTAAGTGTGGGGATCAGATTATTTCTGCACAGACGTTCCTCCGTTGTACGGCGTCCACGTTTGAAATCACCAAATGTCTGTACCAGAATTTTGCCTCCGCATAGCATATTGGATAGCTGTGCGATTTGTTTTCCATACTCAATTGGTGTTTTAAATGGTTTCGTGAAATTCTTTGAAACTAAAATTGCAAAATTTGTATTGTTTGTCTTAAACTCTTTTGATTTATAAGCATGACCATTTACAACTGCAAGACCATTCTCATAATATTCTGTAGAAACTTCTCCTGATGGATTGGTACAAAAAGTCCTTACCTTGTCATCAAATGTCGGTGTGTGATAAATCAGTTTTGCTTCATACAAATTTTCATTTAAAAACTGCATGATTTCATCACGTACTTCTACTCTCACACCTACATCAACTGTTCCGACGCGTGTCTCCACACCATTTTCATTGCAAAAATGACTAAACCAGTCAGCTCCCTCTCGACCAACAGCGGCTACGATTTCATTTGCATAATAAACCTCATCTTGATCTGTTTTTACGCCAACAGCCTGATCATTTTCAACAATGATGCTTTTTACCATTGTATTGAACTTAAGGCACAGCCCCGATTGCTCCAGGTGTGCCTGCAATTTTGCATAAATCTTATATCCCTCTTCTGTTCCTAAATGTCTGATCGGACACTCTACAAGCTTCAGATTTGCATTGATCGCTTTTCTTCTGATTTCTCTGATTTCAGCTTCTTTATCAATGCCATACACCTTTTTATCCGCTCCGAATTTCAAATAAATCTGATCAGACTCATCGATTAACTGAGTTGCTTTTTCATAGCCAAGTATTTCAGGAAGGTTGCCACCTACATCTGGGGATAAAGAAAGCTTCCCATCTGAAAAAGCTCCGGCACCTGCAAATCCCGTCGTAATTGAACATGGCTGGCAGCCTACACATACTTTTGTGTCTCTTTTCGGACATACTCTCTTTTCGATTGAACGCCCTTTTTCAATCATCAGTACCTTTAGATCCGGACGTTTATCAAGTAATTCATACGCACAGAAAATACCTGATGAACCAGCTCCGACAATGATTACGTCATATTGATTATTCATCCTGCACCTCCACGATCATTCTGTTTTCCCCATCCATTATGACAAGATCGTCAATCATCTGGATCAAATTCTATATAAATACTTCCAAACGCGCCCTCTGCTGTAAATCTGTTTTGGACCTCTTTGTTTGTATGATTCGTCTTCTCCTGTTCGATTCCGTCAACATAAATTCCGCCTGCTCCCGGGATCAGTTTCATATCATAATCTGTTATATTTGCATTCATTTCTATCGAAATATCTTCTACTCCACCCTTTAAATCAACCTGCTCTGCCTTGATTCCGGTGGCTTCAAAGCTACCAACTGCATTCGAAAATACAATCGTTTTGGCGCTCTGATCTTCGATCTGTACTTCCCCTAAGTTATTCGTAACACTTAATTTTTCAAGTTCATAACCCTCTGGTATATAGATGACCAGTTCTGAATCGTCACAGTCTACACGCTCGGCGATATTGACGCCAAACATCACGATTCGTTCCGGCATGCTCTTGACATAGAGTTTTTTTCCATGAAGTTCTATGGAAGAACACATACTTAAATTCTCTCCCTCAATTAAAATCTCTGGATCATCTGTTGACTCTATTCGCAGCTTTCCGATCTCATTCGTGATTTCAATTGATTCTATTTCACTTGCCTCGTACACATGTCTCCAGTGTTGACCTGTTTGATCACATTCTGCTATTTCTGAAGCATCTGCAACATTCTCTTTTTCCGGTTTTTCAACATCAACTTTTGCTTCTACATCCTGTTCAAATCCTTGTATGATTTCTGTATGTTTCGCATCCATTTTTTTATCTGTTGACACGGAAAGAATACAAACTAAGGCGATGCTGACTCCAATAATCAGCATCACCACACATACCGCGATTAAAATAGCAAAACTCTTAACTAATTTTTGAAATCCGGTCATTTGATTTCTGCTCCTCCAAACATACAGGTTGCGTTAACATGAATAGTTGCACGTACATCACCTACTGTATTGACTGCATGGTTTGTAACACCACCAAAAATCGGAACACTGTCAACGATTACGCGAACATTATCAGGCATAAATATAGTTACACCACCAAATACACTAGTCAGACTGATTTCAATATTGCCATTCATATAGGCACGGCGAAGATCTAATTCAACACCGCCAAATACTGCATCAATGTTTGCTCCGTAGAAATTTTCATTTTCATATGTGATCTTTCTTCCTGCAAAAATAGCACAGATATCTTTTCTTTTTCCCGGCTCTTGAGTTCCCTGACTAGCTGTGCTGCCACCTTCTACAGTTGTGGAATCCACGAATTCGCAATAATCATCTTGATTGTTAAAGCGGTTTTTTTTATGATTTCGCGTGTCCAGAATAATGCCAAGTCCTACAACCACCAGGATAAATGGTATGATCAGATTTCCGATTGTATTCCATCTGATGATATCTCTTGCTAACATCAGTAAGACAATACCGATCATCAGACCAATCAGACTTCCCTTTTGCGGACCTCTTGAAATAATGGAGATTGCGCAGGGGATAATGATAAATAATGTCCACCATCCCTCAAAAAACAGATTAAAATCCCATAAATTAAATGCATTTCCTGCAAACCCTAATCCGGCAACCACCAGTACAATTCCTAATATGATATTTCCGGCTTTTCTATTATCATTCATTTGTGACCTCTCCCTTCGGCTATCCTTGTATAAGATAATACTAAGTGATTTGATGTTCGTTTTACAGTTACATTTGTCACGAATTCCCTTGCAAAACTGCACATATTATTTTTTTACATATTCTCTTCCCAATTTCGCAAAATAGTATTACAATAATAGAATGTAATGCTTGAGATACTATGATGGAAAGGGGTATACCAAATGGCTAAAAAGTTTAAAAAGTTCATGATGTTCGCCGGTTTTGCGGCAATTGCAGCAGCCGGAGCTTATTATTTTTTACAAAAGCATGAAACTGAACAAAATAAAGATTGTGATGAGGATCCGACAGACTTTTTTGAAGATGATTCTGTAACAGACACCACAGCAAAAGAACTTAAAAGAGAATATGTTCCTCTTGATTTTACTGCATCTAAAACTGAGCAGACTGATCAGATAGATCAAGCCGATCAAGATGAAGCAGATGAATAGAATATTTATTCCTTATAAAAGATACGGACACTTCCGTATCTTTTATATTACTCATTTATGTTTTAACTCTTTTAGCATATCTCTTAGATCGCGTGTTTTATCCTTCATTCTGGAGTTCGCACCCGGCGATACCAAGATACCGCTAATCATCTTTTCTGCAAGATCAAAACGTTCAAATTTCATTGCTGTTACTGCGATCAGATAATCTACTGTCGTTTCATCCATGCCGCACATCGGGAAATCTTCTGACTGTCTGGCTGTCATAAATCCTTCCAGACTGCTCTTAAGCATTTCTGCCTCATCTGTCTTGCGCTGTTTGAGATTTGTCTGATAATCCGGATCATTCTGATCCAGTTCTTCCATCTTACCTCTTACAAGCCATGCCATCTTAAGGCATATGTATGCCTTCTCACTTGCTTTGCCATGTCTGACAATTGCGTTTGCCAAAGCAAGCTTGTAGCGTTCTAATGCGTCGTCATAAGAATAAATCTTTTTTTCAGGTAATGACTTAAAATTCTTTGATACCTTTTCTTTAATTAATCTAGTCTGTTGAACAGACAGTGATCCGAAATATCTTGAAAGTGATGCATACCCACAATGTGGGCAGGCAATGATATCATATTTAATTGTATCAAGCTTATCATACTTCGGACGCAGATCCATGTCGGTCGCTATTAATTTTGCTTTTCCGACCTTCACAGTCTTTACCTTGATATCTTTGTCGCATACCGGACATGTATAGCTTTTATCAAAGATACACTCAGCTTCCGTTTGTTCTTTCGTAGCTTTTGTATCTGTTACAGAAGGTGCTTGTGCTACCTTCTTTTTTTCATATAAATCTTCATTTTCTAAATTGCCAAGACCAAACTGATCCAATCCTGATAATAATCCCATAAATATTCCTCCTTAGTTTGTCTGGTTTGGTAATTTAAACGAACTTTTCAAGGAAACGATTCTGTTAAATACAAGTGCATCAGGCTTTGAATCCTTAGCATCTACACAGAAGAAACCTTGTCTTACAAATTGATAACTGTCATAGGCCTTTGCCGAATCAAAGCTTGGTTCTACATAGCAGTTTTTCAATATTTTAAGTGAATCCGGATTCAGATTTAATGAGCCGTCTTCATTGTAAACACCTTTTTCTTCATCAATGATATTTTCATACAAACGTATTTCTGCTTTTACCGCATCATTCGCCGGTACCCAGTGAATGGTTCCCTTCACCTTACGTTCACTAAATCCACTTCCACATTTGGTTAACGGATCATACGTACAATGAACCTCAGTTACAGTTCCATTTTCATCTTTTACAAAGCTTTCACATTTTACAAAATACGCATGCATCAGACGGACTTCATTGCCCGGGAATAATCGGAAGTATTTCTTTGGCGGCTCTTCCATAAAGTCCTCACGGTCGATATAGAGTTCACGGCCAAACGGTACTTTACGGAATCCAAGCTCTTCATTTTCCAAATTATTTGCAACATCCAGATATTCGACCTGATCTTCCGGATAATTATCAATAATCAGCTTGATCGGATCGAGTACGGCCATCATTCTTGGTTTTTTAAGTTTCAAATCTTCACGGATACAGTATTCAAGCATTGCATAGTCAACAGAAGAGTTTGCTTTTGATACACCACAAAGCTCCACAAACATTCTAATGGATTCCGGTGTGAAACCGCGACGTTTTAATGCAGCGATCGATACAAGTCTTGGATCATCCCATCCATCAACAATTCCATCCTGCACCATCTTTTTAATATAGCGCTTTCCTGTAACAACATTGGTCAGATATAATTTAGCAAATTCGATCTGTTTAGGTGGATGCGGATATTCTAGTTCTCTGACTACCCAGTCATAAAGCGGTCTGTGATCCTCAAATTCTAAGGTACAAATAGAGTGTGTCACGCCCTCGATGGCATCCTCGATCGGATGTGCAAAATCATACATCGGATAGATGCACCACTTATCTCCGGTATTATGATGTGTCATATGAGCAACACGGTAAATAACAGGATCTCTCATGTTCATATTGGGAGATGCCATGTCGATCTTGGCGCGAAGGACCTTCGTTCCATCTTCAAATTCACCGTTTTTCATTCGCTCAAATAAATCAATATTTTCTTCCACACTGCGATTACGATATGGACTTTCTTTTCCTGCTTCTGTTAGGGTTCCTCTGTATTCTCTGATTTCATCAGCCGTCAGTTCACAGACATATGCTTTTCCTTTTTGAATCAATTTGAGAGCTGCTTCATACATCTGGGGAAAATAATTTGATGCAAAAAACAAACGATCCTCCCAGTCAGCACCCAGCCATTCAACATCTGCTTTGATTGACTCTACAAACTCGATATCTTCCTTCGTAGGATTGGTATCATCAAAGCGCAGATTAAACTTTCCCTGATATTTACATGCCAGTCCATAATTTAAAAGTATGGATTTTGCATGTCCAATATGCAGATATCCGTTTGGCTCCGGTGGAAATCTGGTACAGATTTCTTTATATGCACCATCTGCAAGATCCTTTTCGATGATCTGCTCAATAAAATTCTTAGATACTACTTCATTTTCCTTGTTATCCATGCTGCAAACTTCCTTCATCTATTTTTTCATAAAACGCATTTATAATCTATCGGTATTATACCCTCTATTAGTCATTTTCGCAAGTTTCCTGCGAAGTTTTTATCGCCTCGTCCATTTCTGTCTGAAGTCGTTTCAAAAGCGACCTGATCGGAAGTTCCTGAGGGCATGCATTTTCACACAGACCACAGCTCACACAATTCTTCGCTTTTTCAGATTCACTAATTCCCTGCGTCCATGCCCACCTTGAACTATCTATATTGTCGTAAATTCCATAATCATTCCAGATCGTAAAGTTCTCAGGTATATTAACGCCCTTTGGACATGGCATGCAGTAGGCACATCCTGTACACATGACATTCGTCTTTTTCTTAAGTTCATTTGACACCTTCAGTACAGCGATCTGCTCCTTTGGTGACAATGGTACAAAAGGTGAAAAGCTGTTAATATTGTCACGTACCTGTTCGAGTGTGGACATGCCACTCAAAATGACATTGACATGTGAGCAGCTTCCTACCCAGCGGAGCGCATATGAAGCGATCGAAGCTTTTTTGTTGCATTCTCTGAAGGGTTCCTCCAGTTCTAGCGAAAATCCTGCAAGAGAGCCTCCTCTGACCGGTTCCATGACCACAAGCGGTATTCCTAATTTTTCAGCCAGCTTGTAGCCTTTCATGCCTGCCTGAAACTCTGTATCCATATAGTTGAGCTGTATTTGACAAATATCCCAGTCCTGATCCTTTATAATGTAAGAAAAAGCTTCATAATCATCATGAAAAGAAAATCCCCAATGATGAATGCGCCCCTCTTTTTTTAGCTGACTCATCCAGTCAACAATTCCAAGTTCCTTCATTTTATCATACGATGTGCGGTTCAGCGCATGCAACAGATAAAAATCCAGATACTCTACCTGAAGCCGTTTCAGCTGCTCTTCGAATATTTCTTTTGCCTGATCCAGCGAATCAATCAGAAAACATGGCAGCTTTGTGGTTAAAAAGAAACTGCTTCTTTCATATTTTTTTAATGCTGTTCCAACGAATGTTTCGCTTTCACCATTATGATAAAGATAAGCTGTATCAAAATAATTCACACCCGCTTTATATGCAGTATCAATCATTTTCATAGCCCTTGCAGAATTGATTTTTCCTGCTGTATTCAAAGGAAAACGCATGCACCCAAATCCTAACAGTGAGACTTCAAGTCCATGCTTTTTCATTTTTCTGTATTCCATTTTTATTTTCTCCTTGTCACAAATACTAAATAAACCAGTCACTTCATTACTATAGTAACTAAAAAAGTGACATTTGTAAATTGTATTGCCCGAATTATTTTGTTATATTTATATTCGCAAAGCACATTGCAAAACAGAGGAGGAATGCTAAATGATATGTCCTAAATGCGGAAGTAATCAAATTTTAACACAAACGGCCTCATCAACTACAACCGACACGAAAACGAAGGGGTTTGGATGGATAAAAGCATGTCTTGGATATTTGTTATTTAACATTCCTGGAATATTATGTGGTCTGTGTGGCATGGGTAAAGGAAAAAGTAAAACTACTACTACCACAAAGATCATTCACATATGCCAGACCTGTGGACACCGATTCTGATGAAGCAGCGTTTATTAGAGCTCATTCGAACAATCGGTAACTTAAGTGGCTGCCACCAGATGCCGGAACGTAGTTTCTTTTATAAAGGAAAGCAGTTCCCTGTATGTGCCAGATGCACAGGTGTTTCCATTGGTCAGTTTTTATCAGTCGTCTGTAATATCGCCTTGATATTACATCAAAAAAATGCCAGCTTCAAAGACAAGACGACTATAGACGTAACCCGTCCTAGTCGTCTTGCTGTTTTCCCCTTCTTACCATCGTTCGTTATGCTTGGAACGATGGGTTTTGATTGGTTATTACAGGAAATCAAACTATTACCATCAACAAACCCCCGTCGTTTCGTTACCGGAATACTCGGGGGGTTTGGTCTGTTTAATCTTTACTTTATTTTATTTCGTAAGATTGTTTATCTCATTAAATCCACAAGCTCATAAAATTCTTCTTTATATTCATCTCCTCTGATATCAGACTGTTCAAGCAGATCTATTACGTCTGCGCAGCTGATACTTTCTTTGTATTCGCTGTTTTTAAGGAGCATGCCAAACTCTGCTACTGCTGCTGCAAAATAGAAGCTGTCACTGTTATTTCTGACATAAGATTTACCTGTCACCGGGATTTCCATCAATTCACTTTTTGAAGCACTTGGTTTTTTATAGCGGATGCTTACAGTCAGCCATTCCATATCTTTTGAGTAACGCTGTGTTTCTTTTGACGTCTGATTGTTGTCCTGATACTTTAAATCGATTCCTGTATCTTTTGGCATATCATCTTCTACTGTTACGATTTCATATAGTGCAGTTACGCTATGTCCTGCGCCTACTTCTCCGGCATCCTTTTTGTCATCGTTAAAATCTTCTGCTGCAAGAGCTCGATTATCATAGCCGATGAGACGATAGCCTTTTACAATTGCCGGATTAAATTCTACCTGAAATTTCACATCCTTTGCTATGGTTAAAAGTGTGGCACCCATTTCATCTACTAACACTTTTTTTGCTTCTCTGACTCCATCTATATACGCATAATTTCCGTTTCCTTTATCCGCAAGGGTTTCCATCTTATTATCTTTGATATTATCAGTACCAAATCCAAGTACAGATAAGAAAATGCCTGTTTCGCGCTCTTCCTCGATCAATGAAGCCAGTTCACTTTCACTGGTTAATCCCACATTCAAATCACCATCTGTTGCAAGTATGACTCTGTTATTGCCACCTTTGATGTAGTATTCTTCTGCTATTTTATATGCTGTTTTGATACCTTTACTTCCGGCTGTTGAACCGCCTGCTTCTAAATTATTGATGGCTTTTTTGATCTTTCTGCTGTTGCTGCCACTTGCGCCTTCTAAAACGATACGGTCATCGCCTGCATATGTAACGATTGATACACAATCATTTTCTGTCAAATTGTCAGCAAGCATGGAGAATGCTTTTTGTAGGAGTGGTAGTTTATCTTCATCTGACATTGAACCTGACACATCAAGTAAGAAAACCAAATTATTTCCTTTGATTTCATCGAGCGACACCTCTTCACTTGCAATGCCAACCATCATAAGCTTTGTATCCTGATTCCATGGGCAGTCTCCGATTTCCGTTGTCACTGAAAATGGATCACTTCCACGTGGGCTCTTATAATGATAATCAAAATAATTGATCATTTCTTCTATTCTGACTGCACCTGCCGGGATATCTTCCATGCGGTATCCATCATTGATCATCCTACGTAAGTTACTGTATGATGCTGTATCAACATCTGCTGAAAATGTGGATAATGGTGAGTTTTTAACCATCTTAAACCCCGACTCTTCTATGTCTTTATATTCTTCTGTCGAATATTCATCATATGGATGATAGGATTCTTCATCTGCATAAGTAATGCCTCTGGCTTCCTTGCTCTTTTCAGCACCAAAGGATTGTACAGCGTTGGTTTTTCCCGCATTTGACTGATATCCTGCGTCATAAGAATCTGCTGCCATACTTTCTTGCGCTGCTTCATATCCTGTAGTTGCTTCGTATTCTGCTGCCGGTGCTTCGTCCTCAGATGCCGGTGCTGCGTATTCGTACTCGGATTCCACCTCCTCAGATGCCGGTGCT
>JAAYYM010000579.1 GCA_012515365.1 Clostridia bacterium | reverse complement strand
TTAAGGATGTACGTGAAGTCGAATTTCTTTGTATCGGATGTGGCAAAACTATAGTTCCTAAAATTCCCGTTATGCTTTTTACCATATGTGAAGTGGTAAACAAGGAACAATACAAGGAATACAATCGAAAGAAGCCACTGCCAACAAAGCCATGCACTACAGTTTCCATCAAGTAGCCACAGACTGCTGATTTTAATACCGAGGAATGTGTCTTGAGGAAGTTTACCTGTTGTGTATAACGCAGGCGGCAGAATAACCATAAGCGCAAGAGCAAGCCACCACATCCAACTCTTTTTGGGGAAACCGACGTTGTTGAGTTGTTTTAGCTCCATTGTTGCAAAGAATTTTGTTTTGGTTAATGCTATTGCTACAATACCCATAAGACCGATCATCGCAATCAGCTCAAGCGCATATCCAAAATCGTGCCATCTGTATACGACAGAAATTTTCTTGTAATCATCATAAGAATTGACACCGGCATCGAGGCCGAGTCCGACCTGGCTTGTAATTCCATAAATAACAGTTTTTACTGCATCGTTATCGATAAGGTAGTAGGCATGGCAGGAATCCGGCATATATGCCGTTCTGGTCCATGTGTTTCCATCACTTCCAATTACTGTGTATACTTTATTGAGAATTAACTCAGGAAGATCAGCTGCTACTACTTTGTACGAACCATCAGCATTTTTTGCATACTCGTTAAAGAAAATTCTCTTAAGCTGTTCAACTTGGAAATGACTCCAGTTGGTATCGCCAACAGCTCTTGCCAGAGCAGATTCATCAGAATCCCCGAGAATGTTCACGAAATTGAAATTATGGTCTTCAATCGTTGCAGGACCATACATGTTCATTCCGAGGTTAACCTGCATGAAGATTTCATCCTGATGATCTGTCGCAAAACCCACAGTATGCATACCACCACCCGAATGACCCATGGTAATTATTCGGTCGGAGTCGACAAAGTTAAATTCCTGAACCGCATTCCAGATCGTGTTTAGGCCTCTTTTTCCATAACCAGAACGACCCATATTGCCTTCAGATGTACCGGTAGCTACATCTGACCCCGCTTGTCCTTGATAATCATAAGTTACAACCGCATAACCTCTTCGCGAAAGTTCGATTGCATACCCGCTGGCCTGTTCAAGCATATCGCTTCCACCATGGGCAATGATGGCTAAGGGAACTTTATTTTCTGGGTTAGCAGCCCTCGGTTTGTAAAGAAGTACGTGAATTTTATCACCGTCACCTGTCGCAAAATTCAGATCAGTGATCTCAACCTTTCCCCAAGAGGTCGATGTGCCGATGATAAGAACGAGAGAGAGAATAAAAAGCGCAGCTACCGCTACCAACGCGATAATTAACGGTGATTTCTTCATTTCTGCCTCCAAAATGTGTATTGATTAAAAATTTGTACATACATTACGTATAGATACTACTCCAATCTTTTTCATTTGTAAATACAATTATTCACACCATTTTTGATAATATTTTCAAATCTTTTGACAAATATTTGAAATCTGTATATTAATGGAATAAAAACCTTCAATCTTTCAGATGTGTAGCGAAAGAGCAAGGTTTTCATTTTTTGCTGATGTTGCGTTTATGGCAGGAATACTTTTGCAGTCCGGTTTCGGACAGTGGATATAATACCTGTGTTTTCATAGTCTTATTCATGAGTGATAGAGATAAGCCATTTTTGAATGAAGAATATGTCTTCTAGGTATAGAAATATT
>JAAYYM010000578.1 GCA_012515365.1 Clostridia bacterium | reverse complement strand
GAGGAAGTCCGACCTGTAAGGATCGATTCTATGCTTCTATGATGGGTGCGTATGCAGCAGATCTGCTTTGTCAGGGAAAATCAAACCGTGTAGTAGGCTATTTACATGGGGAGTATGTGGATTTTGATATTGATGAGGCACTGGCTATGCAAAAGGATATTCCGGCTTATCAATATGAGGTCAGCAGACTTTTATCTATATAATTTGGATTGATAGAGATTATTTTTAAGGGTTAGGGAGATTCCTTAGCCCTTTTTATTCATAATAATAAGAAGTTCGCAGAGCGTGCTTTTTATCTTTTAAACAAATATCCGAGTAGTTTGTGGAAGGAGAATTCATATCGTGATTACGAGCAGCCAGAATGCGCAGATTAAAAATATCGTCAGACTGAATACGAGCAGCAAGGAGCGACGAGAGCAGGGTCTGTTTGTTGTTGAAGGAATCAAAATGTTTCTTGAGGCTCCAAAAGAACTGATCCATATGATTTATGTGTCAGAATCTTTTTTTAATAAGTGCGAATATCGTGATCAGATCATGGAGAGTCCTTATGAAATTGTATCAGATGATGTATTTAAAAAAGCCTCTGATACTGTTGCTCCTCAAGGTATTTTATGTCTGATCAGACAAAAAAAATATCAAATAGAAAATCTGATTAATCAGGAACAGGCACTGCTTGTCCTACTGGAGGGTGTACAGGATCCAGGCAATCTTGGAACGATACTGCGGACCGGTGAAGGTGCAGGGGTCACAGGAGTTATTATGAATGAACATACAGCAGATATTTATAACCCAAAGGTGATTCGGGCGACAATGGGCTCTGTATTTCGCGTTCCCTTCTGCTACACAAGTCAATTTAATCAGATTGTCTGTGACCTGAAAAAACGAGGGGTAGATGTTTTGGCCGCTTATCTTCGGACACAAAAAAGATATTGTGATGTAGATATGAAAAAGAGTATTGCAATTATGATTGGAAATGAGGGTAAGGGCTTATCTGATGAGGCAGCAGAGTTGGCAACCACGAAAATCAACATCCCGATGCAGGGCAAAGTAGAATCACTCAATGCCGCCATCTCCGCCGCCATCGTCATGTATGAAGCTGCCCGCCAACGTTCCATTAATTAACCCACCCCACAACCTATAGACAGAATTTCATAAATGAATACAAACAAACTTAATTCTAATTAGGAGGATAAAAAAATGAAAATAGGATTTATCGGATTAGGAAACATGGCATCAGCATTAATTGGAGGGATTATTAATAATCAAATCATTGAAGCAGATCAAATCATAGGAGCAGATGTTTTTGAAGCAGCCAGAGAACATGCAAAGGAGCAGTTTCAGATTCATATAAGCGCAAATAATAAAGAAGTAGTAAAACAGGCTGAGATATTGGTTCTGGCTGTAAAACCTCAGTTTTATCCGATTGTGTTGGATGAGATAAAGGATGTGGTCTCAAAGGAGCAGCTTATTATTTCAATTGCTCCCGGAAAAACGATAGAATGGTTATCCGGGTACTTGGGAAAATCACAGAAAATAGTAAGATGTATGCCAAATACTCCTGCTTTGGTAGGAGAAGGCTGCACAGGAATTTGCTACAGTGAATCGGTAAACGAGAAGGAACTGAGTGATGTGACAGCTATTATCAACAGCATTGGAAAAACTTATCCTGTAACAGAGCATCAGATGGATGCAGTAGTTGCAGTCAGTGGTAGTTCACCTGCTTACGTATTTATGCTGATCGAAGCAATGGCAGATGCAGCAGTTCTTGAGGGGTTACCAAGAAATACAGCATATGAAATGGCTGCTCAGGCAGTATTGGGAAGCGCAAAAATGGTATTAGAAACAGGAAAGCACCCGGGACAGCTTAAGGATATGGTATGCTCTCCGGCAGGTACAACAATAGAAGCGGTTAAAATTTTAGAAAGGCAAGGTTTTCGCTCGTGCGTGATAGAAGCAATGGGCGCATGCGCGGATAAATCAAGATCATTATAAATGAGAACTTTAATAGGGGATAGAAAGTTTTACAAAAAGGTATTGATGGTAGCAATACCGATTATGGTGCAAAATGGAATTACTAATTTTATAGGTTTGCTGGATAATGTAATGGTTGGTGCAGTTGGAACCGAGCAGATGTCCGGCGTATCAATTTCAAATCAATTATTGTTTATTTTTAATTTATGCGTATTTGGTGCCGTATCTGCGGCCGGGATTTTTACGGCACAGTTTTATGGACAAGGCAATGAGGATGGTGTCAGATATACCGTCAGATACAAACTTTTGGTGAGTATACTGGCATTTGTCATAGCTGTTGTAGTATTTATTTTTGCAGGAAAATCATTGATTTCGTTATATTTGCATGATGGGGCAGGTATAGTTGATTCTGCTGCAACGTTACTTTATGGTAATGAATATCTGTTAATTATGCTGACCGGACTTCTGCCCTTTTCAATTGTTCAGGTTTATGCGGGCACATTGAGGGAAACAGGAGAGACGCTGCTACCAATGAAAGCAGGAATCATAGCAGTGTTAGTAAATCTGCTTTTCAATTACCTGCTGATTTTTGGATCTTTTGGGTTTCCAAAGCTCGGAGTGGCAGGTGCTGCAATTGCAACTGTAATCTCACGATTTGTTGAGTGTGCCATTGTTGTAATTTGGACGCATTGCCATAAAGAGCGTAATTCATATATTACAAATTTGTATCATGGATTTCACATTCCTGTAGCTTTAGCGAAACAAATATCCATCAAGGGAATTCCACTTATTATTAATGAAACATTGTGGGCACTGGGGGTTGCTGTTCAAATGCAGAGCTATTCTCTCAGAGGATTGGAAGTTGTAGCCGGAATGAATATTTCATCTACGATTTCAAATTTGTTTAATGTAGTATTTATTGCGCTGGGAAGTTCTATCGCAATTGTCGTAGGACAGCTTTTAGGTGCAGGAAAACTAGAGAAAGCAAAGGAAATGGCATCTAAAATGATAGCATTTTCTGTGGAATGCTGCATTGGAATAGCACTTCTTATGATTGTGTTTGCACCTTATTTTCCAAAGCTTTATAACACGAGTGAGCAGGTAAGGGAGCTGGCTAAAAACTTTATTATCATATGCGCCTGCGCTATGCCGATTCAGGCATTTTTACATGCTTCTTATTTCACAATCCGTTCAGGTGGCAAAACGCTGATTACGTTTATTTTTGATGCAGGCTATATGTGGATTATTACGATACCTTTGATCTATTTGATCACACGTTTTACGACGTTATCGATCATGCCGATTTATATGATCTGCCTTTATTCAGATCTGATTAAGGTGATTATCGGGTTTATTTTGGTTAAAAAGGGTGTGTGGATACAAAATATAGTAGAAGACGGAAATAACACACAAAATATTGAAAGTGAATTGCCGGTAAGTTGACAAAGTATATTTTATTTGATAGAATGTTCTACGTAATAAATCTGTAATAAATGTAATATGTTTGATACATGAGGGGTACAGATTTGTTAGTGGAGGTTACAATGAATCAAAAAAACAGAAGGTATATGCATACTTTTGTTTGTGCATCAGCAGGTATACTGCTCACTATGTTTTTACAATGTGTTTTAGTGAGACAGGTTTATGCACAGGTAGGAGTGAATGCAGGAGCTTCAAAAATTACGGCATCTTCAGAACAGAAGGTTCCCGCAAAAGATGTTCCGACGAAAATAGAAGTGTCGGCAGCAGAAACGATTTCTTCAGGAAAAATTGCTGAAACGCAGCAAGAGACAGCACCGGAAATCAAGGCGACTGATTCCAAATGGGGAAATATCGTTGTTACAAAGGTTAAAGATTCACTGAATGTAAGAAGTGAGGCATCAGAGGAATCAGAGCTGGTGGGTAAACTTTACAGAGATAACATTGGTGAAGTCTTAGAGACCAATGGCGAATGGACAAAGGTAAAAAGTGGCAATCTGACCGGATGGGCTAAAAATGAATTCTTGATTTCCGGTGATGAAGCAACGAAAATGGCGGACTCTGTTGTAAAAACAGTTGCAACCGTAAAGACAGAAACATTACGTGTCCGTAAAGAGGCAAGTGAAGAAGCAGGCATTTATGGTCTTTTAGCACTTGGTGATGAAGAAGATGTAGTAAAAGAAGAAAATGGCTGGGTTCTGATCCAGTTAGATGAAGATACTGTTGGCTATGTGTCTTCAGAATATGTAGATATTACCAGTGTTTTCCCTTCAGGTGAAACAGTGGAAGAAATTGAAAAACGTGAAAAAGCAGAAGAAGAATTAAAGGTTTTAGCGGCAAAAGAAGAAGTTAAGGCATCAAGAACCGCACCTACTGCCAAGACCAATAACGGAGCAATTGCTGGAGATGTTAATGATGTACAGTTGTTAGCTGCATTGATCCAATGCGAAGCAGGTTATGAGATTTATGAAGGTCAGGTCGCTATTGGTACGGTAGTTCTGAATCGTCTGCGTACAGGAAGATATGGAAATAATATTTATTCTGTTATATATGCAAAGGGACAGTTTGGACCGGCAGGAAGCGGAAAAGTAGCTAATGTGTATGCGCAGGGACCAAAAGCAATCTGCATTCAGGCAGCACAGGAAGCTTTGGCAGGAAGTTCTCTTGTAGGGACAGCAACACACTTTAGAAGTGTTAATTCCGGATATCCCGGAATCGTAATAGGAAATCATGTATTCTGGTAAGAAACTGAATGATGATAAAACAAGGCAGTTCACAAAATGAATTGCCTTGTTTTTATTTTAAAATTTATTTTAGATATTTCGCATAAATAGAGAAGTCTATCTTATCAAACCAACATAATGTGAATATTGTAAATAATCAGAAAATGTAGTATCATAACATGTATGAAAAGCCTGTACGTGTTGGGTGGAAAGGAGAAAATTAAATGGATAGTAATATGATCTGGATTATTGTCATTATTGTAATGTTAGTTATAGAAATTGCAACCGTAGGTCTGACTAGCATTTGGTTTTCCGGTGGAGCACTGCTTGCGTTGATCGCGTCTGCCTTACATGCTCCGCTAAGTGTACAAATCCTGTTATTTGTGGTAGGGTCAGTTTTATTACTGATACTGACCAGACCGATTGCTCTTAAGTATTTTAATAAAAGCAGGGTAAAAACAAATGCAGAAGGCCTGATCGGAACGCAGGGCGTAGTTATATCACCAATTGATAATTTAAAAGGTGAAGGTCAGGTAAAGATTAGCGGTATGGAGTGGTCAGCAAAATCAGTTGACAGTAACAAAAAATATGAAATCGGTGATGTTGTGAATATTGTAGACATTGTCGGAGTAAAACTAATTGTAGACAAAAAGGAGGATTTATAGTTATGGGTGGAGGAATTGCAACAATATTTATATTGATCGTAGTTTTAGTAATACTTTTTTCAGCATGTGTTAAGATCGTACCACAGGCGCATGCATATGTAGTTGAGAGATTAGGTGGATATCAGTCTACATGGTCTGTAGGTATTCATTTCAAGGTGCCTTTCATTGATAAAGTGGCCAGACGTGTGAACTTAAAAGAGCAGGTTGTAGATTTTGCACCACAGCCTGTTATTACAAAGGATAACGTTACAATGAGAATTGATACGGTTGTTTTCTTTCAGATCACCGATCCGAAACTCTTTACCTATGGTGTAGAGAATCCAATCATGGCAATTGAAAACCTGACAGCCACAACACTTCGTAATATCATTGGTGATTTGGAGCTTGACCAGACACTGACTTCAAGAGAAACAATTAATACTAAGATGAGAGCTTCTTTGGACATTGCAACCGATCCATGGGGCATTAAAGTAAACCGAGTAGAGCTTAAGAACATCATCCCTCCTGCAGCTATTCAGGATGCAATGGAGAAACAGATGAAAGCAGAACGTGAAAGACGTGAAGCTATTCTTCGTGCAGAAGGTGAGAAGAAATCAACTATTCTTGTAGCAGAAGGTAATAAGCAGTCAGCAATCCTTGATGCAGAAGCTGAGAAACAGTCAGCCATTCTTCGTGCAGAGGCAGAAAAAGAGAAGAGAATCAGAGAAGCAGAAGGTGAAGCAGAGGCGATTCTTAAGGTTCAGCAGGCTACAGCAGATGGTATTCGTTTTGTACGTGAAGCCGGTGCAGATGAAGCTGTTATCAAGCTCAAGAGTCTGGAAGCTTTTGAAAAAGCTGCAAATGGGCAGGCTACAAAGATTATTATTCCGTCTGAAATCCAGGGAATTGCAGGGCTTGCAGCATCTGTTAAGGATATTATGAAATAACAGGGGGATAAAACCATGAGTTTAAAAGGTAGGAATTTCCTGACTTTGAAGGACTTTTCAAAGGAGGAAATCATAGAGTTTCTAGATATAGCAGCGGACTTAAAGAAGAAGAAAAAAGAAGGAATTGATGTTGCTGTATTTAAGAATAAGAATGTTGCCTTAATTTTTGAAAAAACAAGCACGAGAACAAGATGTGCTTTTGAGGTAGCTGCACATGATCTGGGTATGGGGTCCACATACCTGGATCCTGTCAGTTCACAGATCGGGAAAAAAGAGAGCATTGCAGATACTGCAAGAGTATTGGGCAGAATGTATGATGCAATTGAGTATCGTGGATATGGTCAGGAAATAGTCAATGATCTGGCTAAATATTCAGGAGTACCTGTATGGAACGGACTGACAAACGAATATCATCCAACACAGATGCTGGCAGATCTTCTGACCATTCGTGAGCAGTTTGGCACGGTAGAAGGCAAGAAGCTTGTCTACATGGGAGATGCCCGCTATAATATGGGTAATTCCTTAATGATTACATGTGCAAAGATGGGAATGCATTTTGTGGCATGTGCGCCTAAAAAATATTTCCCTAATCAGGAGCTGATTAAGGAATGTGAAGAATATGCAAAGGAAAGTGGTGCAACACTCTTATTTGAGGAGGATGTACCAACTGCTGTCAAGGGTGCAGATATAATCTATACAGATGTATGGGTAAGTATGGGTGAACCAGACCATATATGGGAAGAGAGAATCAAGGATCTTTCACCGTATAAAGTGACAATGGATGTTATGAATCAGGCAGCATCAAATGCTATTTTCTTACACTGTCTGCCAGCTTTTCATGATCTGAAGACGAAGATCGGAAAAGAAATGGGGGAGCGCTATGCGCTTAAGGATATGGAAGTAACGGATGAAGTGTTTGAAAAATATGCTGATGTTGTATTTGACGAAGCAGAAAATAGGATGCATACGATCAAAGCAGTCATGTATGCTACATTAGGTGAGTAGTTTATGAAAAAAGAAATAGCTGCATATTATAAAAATGCGATTAGATCTAAAAAATTTGCTTTAGATCTATTTAATATGATTTTAGGAATTGCTATTATTATTTTGACAGTATTTGCATTTTCAGGAAATTATACGGCCGCACTTTTTCCGTTGATTTTTTTCCTGGGATTTGTACTGACGTTACTGAATGCATTGATTTCGATTAAGGAGAAAGGTGCATCAGGAATCATGTTCCTTATTACAGCAATCATCTTTCTGGCAATGTCAATCTTATGCCTGTTATCTTTAAATCATATTTTATAATGAGGATTAGAATGGATAATGAAGAACTTGTTTTATGCGGTGCTAATGCATACGAACAGAAATATTATTTTAATGAGCAATTCAATGGATTACCGGAGTCAATTAAGGATGAGCTGCATGTAATCAGTGTTTTGTATACAGAAGAGGTCGGTGGGATTTTCACGATCGTGTTTGATGAAGATGGTGAAATACAGATCAGAGTTATGGCTGATCCATCAGATTTGCTTTATGACGAGGTTGGAAGCGGTCTTCTGGCAAAGGAAATCACTATGAAGAGGCAGGAGCTGTTTCGGTCATTGTCTCTGTATTATAAAGTATTTATATTAGGAATGGATTTATCAGAGGAGGAATAGGTTTGTTACTGGTAATTGATGTCGGAAATACAAATATTACATATGGCGTCTACAAAGAGACCGAGCTGGTTGCGACGTTTCGTATGGTTTCAAAGCTACAAAGAACATCAGATGAATATGGATTGATGATAACGGATCTGATCACAAAACAGGAACTTGATGTTAAGGACATCCATGGCGTTATGATTGCCAGTGTTGTTCCTAATATCATGCATTCTCTGGAAAATGCAATTATAAAGTATCTAAAACTGATACCAATGATGGTCGGACCCGGTATAAAGACCGGAATCAAGATTGATACCGCAAATCCGAAGGAAATCGGGGCAGACCGTGTGGTAGATGCAGTTGCAGCTTATGAATTATATGGTGGACCGGTGTTAGTCATTGATTATGGAACTGCGACCACATATGATCTGATCACCGAGGATGGTCGGTTTAGTGCCGGAATCACAGCGCCGGGAATCAGAATTTGTGCAGAAGCACTCTGGCAGAGAACTGCAAAGCTTCCTGAGATCGAGATCATTAAACCAAAGTCTATACTTGGACAAGATACGATTTCAAGTATGCAGGCAGGTTTATTATATGGTCAGATCGGTCAGACAGAGTACATCATCAAACAGGTGAAAAAGGAAACCGGATATAAGGATCTAAAGGTTATTGCGACAGGTGGTTTGGGTAAAATCATTGCAGCAGAGACGAAAAGTATTGAGGTATATAATAATATCCTGACGCTGGAGGGAATTCGTCTTATTTATCAGCGTAATAAAAAATGAAATTAAAAATTGGAAATGTGGAACTGAATAATCAACTTATTCTGGCTCCAATGGCAGGGGTAACTGACCTGCCATTTCGATTGCTTTGCAAGGAGCAGGGAGCAGGTCTGCTTTGTATGGAGATGATCAGTGCAAAGGCAATTCTGCATCGTAATAAAAATACGATTGAATTACTGGAAATCCATCCAGAAGAATGTCCGGTGTCTTTACAGTTGTTTGGAAGTGATCCTCAGATCATCAGTGAGATGGCGAAGCAGATTGAGGAGAGACCATTTGCCATTCTTGACATCAATATGGGTTGTCCAGTACCTAAGGTAGTAAATAATGGTGAAGGATCTGCCCTTATGAAGGATCCTGTTCTAATTGGAAAGATTGTTTACCAGACAGTGCGTGCCATAAAAAAACCGGTTACGATTAAAATCCGTAAAGGATTTGATGATGAACATGTAAATGCGGTAGAAATAGCGAAAATTGCAGAAGCGAACGGTGCAGCTGCAATTGCTGTACATGGGCGTACAAGGGAACAGTATTATTCCGGAAAAGCTGACTGGGAGATCATAGCAAAGGTTAAGGATGCTGTGAAAATACCTGTCATTGGTAATGGAGATATCTCGTCAGCGCAAAGCGCAGTCAAAATCATGGAAGAAACCAACTGTGACGGTTTAATGATAGGCAGGGCTGCGCAGGGCAACCCATGGATTTTTTCTCAGCTGAATACTTATTTTGAAACAGGGCATATGCCGAAGGGACCTACAAAAAGCGAGATTGCCGAAATGATTTTAAAGCATGCAGCACTTCTTTCACAGCATAAGGGTGAGTTTAAAGGTCTACATGAGATGAGAAAACATGCAGCATGGTACACGGCAGGATTTCCGGGAGCATCTAAAATCAGGCAAAGACTAAATACGATAGAGACCTATGAGGAGCTTAAGGCAGTTGTGGAGACAATGTGTGCAGACGTAGATAGAAGCTAGAGTGCATGTGCCATGGATGTCAATATTAGATAGTTTGGAGTACTCGTTTATTATATCCAGAATAACAGATGCGAATATATCATATAATGCCTTATGGTAAATAAGGTTATGATCTATGTGGCACAGGGATTGCCACAAAAAAAATCACAGGGATGGCGGCAGAAGATGCTTAGAAAAATGCCGCGGGATATGTCACAGACGGAGCAAAAACATATTGCAGGATTTCTCAAGAAAATCATCCGTCGTCTGGGAATCAATAAAACAGAATTGGTCATTGTTGGTGATGCTATGAGTAATCGGATTTTTGTTGATTCTGCTCATGCGAAAATTAGTACAAGGCCGGCGCTGGAGTATTATTCACTTGATTTGCTGATACATGCATGTAATCAATATGAGCTGCCGATCAATAAGACGCGTGTAGCGATACGTGACCGAAATGATCATAGCGCCGAGTGTATCATCAGACAGATATATCAAGAAGTGGATATGCTTTATGTGATTACAAGATATGAAGAAGATTTTTCAGAGCTTGAAGAGGAGCTCTTTATGGAGAATGGGATGCTGCTTCAGTGCATGCCATCGATCCCAGAGGATGCAGACTTTTTGTTTGACAGCAGATTGTATCTGAATGAGAATTTTGTGTATGTTTGGGGAGATCAACAGATTGATAATCATTTGTTTGAAGCTCTTTTTGGAATTCTTAAAGATCAGGACTATCGAAATTGTGGAATTCATTGTAGGTATCTGAAAGGGCGGTACCCTGAAAAGCTTTGATGTCCTTGACACTGCTTGTTCGAATGGGGTATAATACGTTCATTGTTTTAAGAAATATGAATGAGTACGGAAACGTTATAAATAAAGAAAATAAGAGAGGCAAGGTGTAACAATGGAAGAAAAGAAAAACATACTTACTTATGAAGGTCTTCAGAAGCTTGAGAATGAACTGCATGACCTCAAAGTAGTAAAAAGACAGGAAGTAGCAGAGAAAATAAAGGAAGCTAGAGAACAGGGCGATTTATCTGAAAATGCAGAATATGATGCAGCAAAGGATGAGCAGCGTGACATCGAAACAAGAATTGAAGAAATTGAAAAAATCCTTAAAAATGCAGAGGTTGTTTTGGAAGATGAAATCGATCTTGACAAGATCAGCATTGGATGCCGTGTGAAAATTCTTGATAAAGAACTAAAGGAAGAAATGGAATATAAGATAGTTGGTTCTGCTGAAGCAAACAGCTTAAAGGGCAAGATTTCAAATGAATCACCTGTCGGCAGAGCTTTAATCGGTGCTAAGAAGGGTGAAACTATTTCTGTAGAAACACAGGCAGGTGTATTAAAATATAAGGTACTTGAAATTCAGAGATCAAATTAATTAACTGGCAGATGTATATCTGCAGATAAAGGAGTGTTAGATTTGGGCGAACAGCAGGAAAATAAGAAGAATCAGAAGCAAAACAAAAATCAGCAGGAGCCGGATGTTAAGCAGCTTTTAAAAGTGCGCCGTGAAAAACTGGAACAGCTTCAGGCAGACGGGAAAGATCCTTTTCAGGTCATGAAATATGATGTGTCGCATCATAGCATGGAAATCAAAAATAAGTTTGATGAAATGGATGGAGCGGATGTCAGCGTAGCCGGAAGAATCATGTTCAAAAGAGTCATGGGTAAAGCTTCATTCTGTAATGTACAGGATCTTCAGGGAAATATCCAGATTTATGTGGCAAGAGATGCAATCGGTGAGGAACCATATGCTGCATTTAAGAAAATGGATATTGGTGATATCGTGGGAATCACGGGTGCTGTATTTAAAACGCAGACTGGTGAAATTTCAATACATGCTTCTTCTGTACAACTGTTGTCAAAGAGCCTTCAAATCTTACCTGAGAAACATCATGGTCTGACAAACACAGACATGCGTTATAGACAGAGATATCTGGATCTGATCATGAATCAGGAGGTCAGAGATACATTTGTTAAGCGTTCACAGATTATCAGCTCTATTCGTCGTTTCTTAGACAACAAAGGATTCTTGGAGGTAGAGACACCGATGCTTGTATCAAATGCCGGTGGTGCTGCAGCAAGACCTTTTGAAACGCATTACAATGCGCTTGATGAGGATGTTAAGTTAAGAATTTCTCTGGAATTATATCTGAAGAGACTGATCGTAGGTGGAATGGAGCGCGTCTATGAAATCGGACGTGTATTTAGAAATGAAGGTCTTGACACCAGACATAATCCTGAGTTTACGCTGATGGAGCTTTATCAGGCATATACAGACTACATTGGAATGATGGATCTGACCGAAGAGATGTTCCGTCATGTTGCCATGGAAGTCAATGGAACTACAATGGTTACTTATGGAGATGTTGAAATTGATCTTGGCAAGCCGTTTGAGCGTCTGACTATGATTGATGCGGTTAAAAAATATGCAGGTATTGATTTCTCAGAAATCAAAACTGTTGAGGAAGCTAAGAAACTGGCTGATGAAAAGAGCGTTCATTATGAGGCAAGACACACGAAAGGTGATATTCTGAATCTCTTCTTTGAGGAATTTGTAGAGGAGCATTTGATCCAGCCTACATTTATCATGGATCATCCTGTAGAGATCTCACCTTTGACTAAGAGAAAACCGAGTAATCCGGAAATCACAGAGCGTTTTGAACTTTATATCACAGCAAGGGAAATGTGTAATGCATATTCTGAGCTGAATGATCCGATCGATCAGCGAGCACGTTTTGCTGCTCAGGAAGCTGCGTTCGCAGCTGGTGATGAGGAAGCAAACCATACAGATGAGGACTTCTTGAATGCACTGGAGATCGGTATGCCACCTACAGGCGGCATCGGATACGGCATTGATCGTTTGGTTATGCTGTTGACGAATCAGCCGGCGATTAGGGATGTGTTGTTGTTTCCGACGATGAAGAGCTTGAATTAGTGTATGGAGTTCTGGAGGTTTATAGAAATCCATAGGCAACCAATTCAATCCAATCAGGACACGAATGTACAACGATTCTATTGGATGTAGTAGGCTTTCTAAGGAGCTGTATGGTTTTTATCTTGAAAAATTAATAGTTTCTATGGACTGAAAAGCATGTGTCAAAAACGTGTCAGGACAGGGACAGCCGATTAAATTTTATGAATTTAAGGCACTTACGTTTAGTAAAAATACTAGGCGTAGGTGCCTTTTTGCGTTCTAAGGCATCTGAAAGAAAGGAGGCGTACATGCCAAGAAAGAAATCGCCACCGGTAAATCTGGATAAGTATTTGGAAGGTAGGGGCAAGACCTATATTTCCTACGCAATCGGTGCGAAGATGTACAGCATGCCATATTGGACCTTTGTATCAGTTGCTAAGGAAGCAGGAGCTACATGGGCGCTGAGGAAAACGGCAATAGTTGATATGGAGAAGCTGGATGCTTATTTGGATGAGCATTATTTAGTAACAGATGACAGAAGTGAATCAGAGAAAAGAGAGGTAATTAAGATGCCAAGAGCAAGAAGAGAAGTAGAAAATTTAGAAGAGTTAGTTGGAGAAAAGAAGAAAAAGTATGTGAGATATGCAGAGGGAGCTCAGCTGTATTCTATGGGCTTGCATAGCTTTGAAAGTCTTGCAAAGGATGCAGGAGCAGTTAGAAAAGTTAAAGGTGTAGTGTTAGTTAATGTTGAGAAGGTTGATGCTTTCATTGAATCATTTGCAGAGGAGGATTTCTAAAATGTGTAGAGAGAACGAATGTAGAGTTATTGCCGTAGCCAATCAAAAGGGCGGTGTTGGAAAGACAGTAACGTGTGTAAATTTAGGTATTGGACTTGCTAGAGAAGGTAAGAAAGTGCTTTTGATAGATGCGGACCCGCAGGGTTCGCTGACTATCAGCTTGGGATATTCTGAGCCTGACCAAATGGAGTATACGTTGGCAACAGCTATGATGAAGATTATCAATGATGAACAGGTGGATTCGAAGCAGGGTATTTTACATCATGAGGAAGGTGTGGATATTCTGCCGGGTAATATTGAATTGTCAGGATTAGAGATTTCTTTGATTGGTGTTATCAGCAGGGAGACGATTCTTAGGGAGTTTATCAGCTATGCAAGAAAAGACTATGATTACATTATTATTGATTGCATGCCTTCGCTTGGGATGTTGACCGTAAATGCACTTGCATCCGCTGATTCTGTGTTAATTCCGGTGCAGGCTGCCTATCTGCCGGTAAAGGGCTTACAGCAGTTGATTAAGACGATTGGAAGGGTAAAACGTCAGTTGAATCCGCAGCTAAAGATAGAGGGTATTTTGCTTACTATGGTAGATAATAGGACGAACTATGCAAAGGATATTTCCATGCAGGTTTATGATGCGTATTCTTCAAGCGTTAATGTATTTGCAGTAGAGATACCTCTTTCTGTAAGAGCT
>JAAYYM010000764.1 GCA_012515365.1 Clostridia bacterium | reverse complement strand
TGGCGGCCCTTTACATATTATGCCTGCACCTGCGCAATGGGGCGCAAGTGTTATCCGGATCTTGACAACCACAAGCTCAGTACTATGTGCAGCCATCTGGGCATCGTGCTCGATCATCACCACGCAGGAAGCGATAGCAGAGCCTGCGCTGAACTCTTAATAGATTATATGGATCACGGTCTCTCTGTTGATAAATATCTGCGAAGATATGACCTTTCAAATGTCCGTGCCCGGCGGAGCATCTGGTGATGGAGAATTTTCAGCTTCAATTCAGCATTTCGAAATATTATAATATAGAATGCGGAGATTTGGAGGTGAAATGCCTTGAAGATACTGATCGTTGAAGACGAGAAATTGCTGGCTGATTCGATTCAGTCATTGTTGACGAAAAAAGGTTTTGAAGTTGATGTTGCTTACGACGGAGAATCCGGCGAAGAATATGCGGAACTGGGGATCTACGATCTGTTGATCCTGGATATCATGATGCCCAAAATGAACGGGTATGAAGTAGCCAAAAGGGTCCGGGCCAAGCGTTTAGGAACGCCCATTCTCATGCTGACCGCAAAATCAGAGCTGGAGGATCGCATAGCCGGCTTGAACTCCGGCGCGGATTATTACCTGACAAAGCCTTTCGACACTAGAGAGCTCCTGGCCTGCATAAATGCATTACTTCGCAGGCAGGGCGCCCAGGTGGATGAGATAAAATTAGGAAATACATCACTGGACCTTTCTACCGCCACGCTGATCTGTGGAGCTAACAATATTCGCCTGTCTGCTAAGGAATTTGATATCATGCGTTATCTCCTTCAGGCTGAGGGAAGGATTCTTTCGAAAGAGATGATCCTTGCCAAAGTATGGGGCTATGACTCCGATGCGGTTGAAAACCATGTGGAAGTCTATGTTGGTTTTTTGCGGAAGAAGCTTGCGAGCATCGGTTCTGATATTCGGATCGAGACGATACGCAGGCTGGGATATCGCCTGGAGGTAAGTGAGCATGATAAAGAAGCTACGATTTAAGTTCGTTGTGATCAATATGTGCATCGTGACTATCATGCTCTGCACTATCTTTGGATTGATCTTTCAATTTACAAAGGCAAACCTTGAAGAGGAGAGCCTCAACATGATGCAGAACATCGCCGGCAGGCCCTTCCAATTGGGGATACCAAACGAACTCGGTGAGGATGTGCGGCTGCCATATTTCATGATCCAGGTGGGTCTTCGCGGCGAACTGATAGCAATCGGCGGAGGATATTACGATCTTTCGGATGATGAATTCCTGGATGAACTTATAGATGTGATCTACACCTCCCATAGAACATTCGGGGTCATAGAAGAATATAATCTACGGTATTACCGCGTGAAAACACCCCTGAGCCATTACCTTGTATTCGCAGACATTACCAGCGAACGCGCAACACTGGACAATCTTATCAAATCTTCTTTTCTCATTGGCGGGCTGAGTTTCTTGATGTTTCTGGGCATCAGTATCTTACTGTCCAAGTGGGCCGTTAAGCCGGTGGATCTGGCGTGGAAACAGCAACGACAGTTTGTGGCAGATGCCTCTCATGAACTGAAAACGCCGCTCACTGTTATTACAACAAATGCCGAGCTTGCTCAGAGCCCGGAATATGATGAAGAAAAAAAGCAGAGATTTTTAGC
>JAAYYM010000577.1 GCA_012515365.1 Clostridia bacterium | reverse complement strand
TGATGAATTTACAGTTATCCTCAAGCGCCACATCTCCGATCAAATCAAACTCTTCCATAAAATTCAGCAAGTTATTATGGTAGTCTTCAGGCAGATCAAATACATCACGTGCACTTCGGTTCACCGTAACAAGATTAGTCTCATAATCAAAAAAGAGCATCGGATTTTCTGTACCGTCAATGATTATTTTATGCATTTTAGAAATAATAATGTTAGGCTGATAGTCTACTGCAAAATAAAACAGGAGGCAGACTGCAACAGCAAGTCCAATAATAGAAATATCCATAAACAGACCTGTTCTGATATAGATAAAGTTAAGAATCATGACAAACAAGAATCCTAACATCACCATTGCATATTTTTTCCGGTACTCGCGTGGTGTAGTCACGATTTTTTCAAGTAAAATCAATAAAATCAGAATGCCTACCGCATATGCTGCCCAAATGTGATAATAATACAGCAGATGTGGCTCGATCACATAATAGGTCAAGCTGTCGACCACGACCTGACGGCTGGAAAATGCAATGTTTGTAAATGGGTTGATCAGTAAAATAATTGCATCAATAGAAAAAAGAATAATAATCAGTAAATTCTTCTTTTTCTCTTTTATATGTACACCGGAAAAAAGTCTTGTATAACACAGCATCAGATACAGCATATAATCTTTTGCGATGAAACCGATACTTTCTCCTATATAAAAGAAAAGCAGATGATCTGATGTAAATGTAATTGAATAAATCAGAACAACAAATAGACCGCTAAACAGGATTTTCTTAATCGTTAATCCTATCTCGGTCTCAAGTTTCCTAGCACGTATGATGTATGCTATCAGGAATATAGCTACCCCCCAATAAGCCACCGCATATAAAATTTTATCCATATGTTTACCTCTGATGTAGAATGCTTATGTCTTCCCGTGTATGTATATGTTTATGATTAATTTTACCATATTCTTCTTATTATTAATATAGTTCTATTTCTCTATTTTTACAGGTGTCGGTCGATTTCTAACATTCACTCATTACGTCTTCACAGTTTTTTCACAATTAAGTTGTTGACTATCTGTTATATATGTTGTATAACAATTATAAAGAACAAAACAAACAACCATTACACAATAAAATAAAGGAGTGATTAGTATGTTAACACCAGCATTATTCGAATCTCAAAGTCCATTTTTTAATGATCATTTTTTCAACAGCGCATGGGATCATTTCTTTAAGGATCCGGAATTTTTTGAGGGATTTCATACAGATTTGATCGAAAAAGATCAGCAGTACGTACTTGAATCAGAGCTTCCAGGATTTAATAAGGAAGATATCAGTATCAACTTAAGTAACGACATTCTGACAATCAGTGCAGAGCATAAGGAAGAATCTCCTGAACGTGAAAAAGGCAAATATCTGCGTCGTGAGCGAAGCTATCGTTCATACCGAAGAAGTTTCAGTGTTCCGGGTATTACTCCGGAAGAAATCGATGCTTCCTATCAGAATGGTATTCTTGAATTGAAGCTTCCAAAGAAATCAGCTTATGAGCAGGAAGTCAAGAAAATTGAAGTGAAATAAATAATCAATTACAGACTTTGCAAATAAAGTCATATTCACGGAAAAAGGGATGAGCAATGATGTGTGAGCCCATCCCTTTCCTTCATTAGTGAAACAAACCACTTTTTTCTACTGTCTTTGCCGCCAGCCATTTTGACAGGTTGAAGGTTCTAAAGTTCATCTCTTCACCCTCATCCTTAATGTCATAGAAATAATCAATAAACATATCATATCGTTCCGGTTCAGACTGATATACCTCCATAATGACCGAAGCCGCGTCAGCTGACAGATCATTTAAATAATATAAGTCAGACTGCTCCGTTCCTTCTGCACTGATATTATATCGTGCGATCCAATAATCCTGATGGCTAAATGATAGCAGCAGATATGAAATCGATACTACAATCATACAATAACGGAATAATTTAAATTCCTTTTTAAAAATGCTCATTACGATACCCGCCAGCAAAATAGCTAATACTGCCAGACTCCACATGACAAGGATTCTCAAAAAAGTAAGGTGGTATGCTGATACATATAATATCATCCTGTATGCAGAAGAAATCATCATAATGAATGTGCAAATAGAAATGATCAGTAAAATACCTTTCAAAACCTTATGTTCTCTAAAACGTCTGATGCAGAATAATACCAAAAACAAATTGATGATACATACAAACAATAATTGAAAATATCCCTGTCTTGCATAAACTGCATATGTCATTCCGTTTGGAAGTGTTAAACCTCCTATGAACAGAAAACTGATCTGTATCATGCAGAACACCAGATAGACAACTGTCAACACTGAGGTAAAGGTAATCGCAATGACAGGCTCAAACTGAGTCTTCACTGTACACTCCTCTTTTGCCACTTTATCAACAGCCACACAGATCATGCTGTATGAAAAGAAGAAAGCGAATATCGTTAATAATACAATTCTGACAACAACTGCCGGTACATTGATCCAGTCAAACATGGATATGAACAAATTTTTGAATACAACATCTGCTGAGGTAAGCAGTGCAAGGATTACAAGCAGTAAAGGAATGGTGATTAATAACCCAAAGAACACATATTTTGCTTTTGAATCTGTTTTTTGGGGTCTGGTTTTCAAATAAGCTGACAGATGAATAAACGGATAAAACACATATGCAATCATCATAATTCCGGAATAGCAGATTGTCTCCCAGTACTTAGCAAAATCCCACTTAGAATCATCATAAACCTGATGAATCATATAACTGCACAAAAGCAGGAAAAAGCCAAAGAAATTAAATACCTGTATAGGTGCACTGTCCGTACTGAAAGTCGATACACCAAGCAAAACAGCTGCAGCGATATAGAATTTTCCATCATTTTTTAATGTAATATGAAGCGTTTTAAAGCAATAATTTGCATAAATAAAGCAGCCTGCCACAAAAATCGGAAATGTGATCCCTGTCATGTTACCATATAAACAAAAAGTATAAAAAACGGCGAATAGTAATGTTGCTATTATAATTGGAAGGTAATGTTCCTCCATTTTCTTTAGATTTGTTTGTTTCACTTCTTCATTCATGTTCTGTTTTCTCCTTATCTTCGTCCGGTCGATATTCCAATATATCTCCTGGCTGGCATTCTAATGCATTACAGATCGACTCGAGTGTAGAAAAACGAATTGCCTTTGCTTTATTATTTTTTAAAATTGATAAATTGGCCATGGTCAGATCCACCTCTGATGCAAGCTCAGTCAATCCTTTTTTCCGTTTTGCCATCATAACATCCAGATTTACGATTATTGACATCTTCCTACCTCCTAAATAGTCAGATTATTTTCTAGTTTATATGTGACTGCTTTCGCAAACACACCAGAAAGCACCTTGCTAAACAATCCGGCTATTACAAAAACGAGTATGACGACTAAAATGGCGATTGTTATGTAAACAAAAAGTCGTATGAGTGATATCGCTGCAATCATGAAACTGAAATTTCCCATTTTGTTAAGGCTGATTACATTTTCTACTACAAAGCAGTCATCATCGATCACTGTTTTAAATACTTTTCTAAGTTCATTGATCAATAAAATCGCCAAAATGCCATTGATCAGATAAAGAATCATTGCCTGCCAGTAAAACTGCCTGAATCGATCATAATAGGGTGCTATCGCCTTCATGGCAAATGGCAGTAACATACATACCAGTATCCCTG
>JAAYYM010000743.1 GCA_012515365.1 Clostridia bacterium | reverse complement strand
GCGAGGCAACAATAGATTTTTCGGCAACACTGACACGTCTTCCCCGCAGTAAGGGCAATTGCCCACTGAAGGCGTTATCGTGTAAAAAGAATGTCCATTTTCGCATGTTGCCAGTTTGCCGCTAAGCCCCAGCGCATGTTCGCCGATACCGTGCTTCAAGATACCGTGTGAAGTTACCGTACGGTTCCCCGCCATCACCTTAGAACCAGGAACATATTCTCGGAGCGCTTGCAGACTCTTCCGCTCCAGACGGAAATCCCCCCCGCTTCCCGACTTTGATGCGACAACCTGTAATGCGTGAAGATCAACAGGAAAACCGTAACGTGGCAATACACGACGGTTTGCCAGTGTTTCAATCACCGTCGTTTCTGACAGCAATTTTAACTGATGATAGAGTTTGTTAGCGAATCGTGACTGATCGGCGTCTTTCCACACCTTCAGGATATCTTCGTAATCTTTTCGCCACGGCGCAAGGGCGTCCGTAAACTGCTTTGCGGCGGCATCAAGAAGTTCGGGAATACCGCCACTCAACACCCCCGCAACCCCACATCCATCACAAATGCTAGCTCGTGCCTCATCGAATTTTGCCAAGCCGGCCGTGTCCGTTTTGGTCTTATCCAAAAACGCAACGAACTGCGTGATTCCCGCTTGCTGACCGTGTACGGACGTGGCATTGGGTTTGCTCGCCTTCGGATCCCAAAAAGGAACCGTTGTCAGATTGCAGAACCACCCCATTCGACCATAGGCAGTCATTGCACCAACCTTTTCCCTGGGAAGCGTCCGATAAAATTCGCCCAGCAGAAACGCATTCCAATGTCTCACAACGATTTGCTCGCGGTCGAGGAATACCGTCGGCCGACGCAACGGACTGTCAAGGAACCGGTCAAACCGGCGGAAAACCTCCTGCTCGTAGACCATCGGGCGGGCGAACCCAATGACAGCGGAAGAACCATCGGCGCGGCGTCCGGCGCGGCCCGCCCGCTGCAAATAGTTGGCCTTGCCGGGCGGCAGGTTCGCCATGAGCACGGCGTTCAAACCGCCAATATCGATACCGAGTTCAAGCGTGGTTGTGGAACTCAGCAGATTGCGAAGACCCATCTTGAACAAATCTTGGAGACGACGGTTTTCCTGCGGCGCAAGCTGTGCGCTGTGCTCGTCGCCCCAAATACCTATCTCGAAAAATTTTGCATCTCGGTATTCACGTCGCTGACGCCCCAACCGCGCGTCCTGATCCAGTTCGGAGGAAGTTACGGGTTTCAAATCCAGCCGAACCCGTGCCGGGGCATCGTCCGCGACCGAACGCGGCCAGACCTGTCCCGTTGTCGCGCAGCGAAATAATGTCAGCGGCTTGCGCAAGGCGAGTTTGGGAAAATCGATGCGCAATGCTTTGACCAAGGAGGTTTCGCCGCTCTGCCTGTCGCCGACCGCAAGCCATGCGAATTCGTTTCCCGCTTTCTCAGCGAGTTGATTGAACAGGTTTTCAAAAATCAGATCAGTCAAGCGATCAAGTTCGGTTTGGCTCGGCGCGAGAGGCAATGCTTTCCTGATACACGATTGC
>JAAYYM010000576.1 GCA_012515365.1 Clostridia bacterium | reverse complement strand
GGGATGCTTCGTTCCAGAACTTTCTCCTTTTTGAATTTGTTTAATCTTAATTTAACAAACACAGATGCATTGTAATAAAGTTTCTTATAAGCATTAAAATCATGCTTCAAAGTATAACCCGGCTCAAAATAGTAGTATCCGTCTATCAATTCATTTCTGGTATCTTGTTCTGCAGCTGTCTTTGCCGAAACAATATAAACACCGGCAAAGCCTTCCTCAATTGCCCACTGTCTAAAACAGAACAACATCTCATCAAGGCATTCAATATCAGCTGTTCTGTAAATGTGCAAAATAGGCTTATCATCTATTTTCATATATCGTGTATCCTTAAAAAACGGAAGCAGATATTCAAAATGCTTTCTCCAATCAGCCTTCGTTCCATATTCCTGTTGCATCAATACTTCTTCTTCTAAATCATACCAAGTACGTGTCCAAGATTCATTTGCCCAGCAAATGCTGTAATGCAGATCTATTTCCGGATGTGCAAGCAGCAGTTCCATTGGCTTTTCCATCAACTGTCTGCCTTTGAACCAATACTGATAAATGCAGAAGCCGTAAACTCCATATTGTTTTGCAAGTTCAGCCTGCCACTTCCATGTTTCTACGCCTTCATTTACCAAATCGTAATAACGGTTGTCAAGCGGTATTCTGGGCTGTATATGTCCTTTATATAAGGGTTTACCTCTTTTCACGGCTACCCATTCCGTATAGCCCTCTCCCCACCATTCATTATTTTCCGGAAAGGTGTGGTATTGGGGCAGATACATACTGATTACCTTCATGTGTGCACCTCATTTGTATCCTTTTTCATCATACCACTTGCAATACGTCCAATTGCAAACCAGAAGATAGGTGTTGCAAGTTGAAATGCCAATATATTGGAACCAATTGATTGCAATAATGCAATTGAGATAATTCCAATTTCTACATAATACTGTTCCAATTCCTGAATACCCTTGCGGTATGCCAACAGCAAAATGAACACCAAAATAGAAAATCCGATAACTCCCTCTTCGCAGAATAATTTCACCAATCCGCCGTCCGCAATCACATTGGCACCTTCATATCCAAGTGCCTTGTGCCCATTGGCACCCAGTCCATTGCCAAGCCAGGTACTGTGAAGTGTGTTCATTGCTACCACCCATTGTTCACTTCTTTGTCCGATTGCTCCTGGTAATGATACAAGTCTGTAGTAGATTTTCATTACAGCATCCATATAAACAACACATAGTGCAATAAACGCTAACACCATTGCTCCAAGTTCCATGAGCAGATACTTTTTCTTCATCATCTTAAATACAAAGAAAATCAAGTAATTCATATATATGAACACCAGAATTGCTACTACCATTGCAGATCGTTGATTGCTCATGAATGCACAGAGCATATTCAGAAAGAAGCAAATGATATTTGCTGCTTTTTTCTTTTCAGCCTTGATAAAGTAGGCACATGCCAGCATTGCACATACAGCAAGATAACCCAAAACAGTGCTTCCAATAACTGATACTAAACGGAGCCTCATAGTACTTGCATAAGTGTCGGATATATGTTGCAATTTGAATAAATAGTCAAGATAGAACGTTGGTGCTGTGATATAGAGAATCAAACCTACCGTACAAACAAAAACAACTGCTATTATAAAGAGACGATAAAATGCAGCGGTACGCTCGGCTGCCGTTTTTCCTACCATATAGAATATTATTGGAAGGATGGAGCATACAAATTCTTCAAAGTATATGGTTGCAGGCAGTCCACTATCGAGAAGCCATATGATGGATAGTAGATTATATATAAAGTAAGCACCTACTAAATAGTCTAACGTCGTATTAATAGATATACGTCGCTTTAGTAATAGTTCAAGGGCTACACCTAGGAGTAATATAGTTGCAAAAACGCCGGGATGCATTTTGTCGGTCGCCAAAGTCAACGTATAACCAATCATGACTAGGATATAGTAGTATTCAGATAAGTTTAACTTCTTAATATTTTCGAAAGTCATAGTGCATCTCCTTTATAGTAGTTCTTTTAGAACCTCTCCCCAACTGTCTCGTAGGGATTTTTGGTCCTCTGAATTGATAATGCTATGATTGGCGCTGCCTGTTGCGG
>JAAYYM010000575.1 GCA_012515365.1 Clostridia bacterium | reverse complement strand
TTAAAGTCTTTCAGTACATGCGAATAATCGGTCAGTACATAGGTATAACTTTCACATTCGTATTTTTCGATAATCTTTGATAAATACGGATAGTCACGATCAGAAATAAAAATATGAGAAAACTTCTTTTCACTGATACTGATCTCAAAGATATTATATCCGACTACGTATTCCGGTCTGATATCAAAAGAATCCATTAAGGTACGCCACATTTCTTCTTCCATCTGATTCGAAATATAGACAAGCACATGATAATCCTGTTTTTTAGTCAGTCGTACAATCGGAACATCATCAATGATCTTATTATCGAATTCGAACGATACAGACATTCCAATCCCTACAATACTTTCAATCTTCATCTCACCGCCCATTAAATGAAGCAGTTCACGACATATAGTATACTCAAGTCCCATCCCCTTGAGTGCACTACCCTGACGGGAATCATATCGTTCATAAGCACCAAATATGGCTTCAATCTCTATCGGTGACAGACTGATCCCTGTATCTGCCACACGACATTTCAGTTTCACACTCTGCTCTTCTTCATTCTTCTCTACATTAACTTCAAGGACGATACGCCCTTTCTGTGAACGTTTCACTGCGTTAAACAACAGATATAAAAAGATTTGCTTGATCCTGATATCGTCTCCATACAGCATGATCGGTATGTCATGTGCGATAAATACATGAAACTGTACATTTTTATCTTCAAGCTCTGCCGCTACAGTCTGGACAATTTCAGACATCAGTTTATCAAATCTGTATTTTGTCGGCAACAGATCAAGTCGTTCCGAATCCAGCTTCGAATAGGTCAGAATATTGTTAATAATGGTCAGTAACTCTGATGATGCTTCCTTGATTACTTCTGTTTCTTCGCGGGCAATGCTGCTGAGTTCTTCTTTTAAAATCAGTTCTGACATTCCAGTGATTGCATTCATTGGAGTTCTGATTTCATGCGTCATATTAGCAAGGAATTTACTTTTTCCCTGTCTGTCTGATTCGATCGTAAGCCTTGAAGATGCATTCTTTTTTCTGATATTCAGATAAATCCATTCCTGATAGGTCATGATCAGCAATGGCGCCGCCGCCGATGCAATGATACAGATCACAATACCTTTGACTTGTACATCTTGGTTACTGAGATAAGAAACAATCTCCTGATGGACTGCTGAATACTCTATGATGTAGCTATACCAAAGACATTCTGTCAGAATCGTAAAGATCAGCATCTTTCCATCCAGCATAAAAAACGTAAAAATGATCCCTGTCACAAATAACAGGGGAATTGCGCCACTGATGCCATCTGTAATCAAAAAGAAGATAGGAAACACAAAGCCATTTAGAATCAGACATAGTATCATTGCTGTATACGTATATTCTTCCCTAAAATATGCAAGATAGTCCAATGAAATAACAAGCAACATAAATGCGCCTGTAAACATGATCAATTTAATGTCTGCATGATAAACAAACAATAAGATCATAATGGCAAGCAGTCCAAGCGTAATATACGTAGACAACAGATTATATTTTCTCGCCTGAAGTGAAATCGACTCATTGGTAAAAAATTTTAATCTGTCCTTACCATACTCCCAAATATTCGTATGCGATTTTTGTTCATAAAACCTTTTTTCTTTCATTAGTTTTTACCCTTAATCAGATTTCTTGGCAAGTTTGTTTTCAAGACACGTTCTATTTTATCAATTTCAATAGGTTTTGAAACATAATCATTAAATCCAGCTTCTAGAAACATTTCTCTTGCTCCGCTTACCACGTTGGCAGTCAGTGCAACTATATGTATATGATCGATTCGCGAATCATCCATTTCCCTAATTTTATTCAGAGTATCGATACCATCCATCTCAGGCATCATATAATCAAGAAAAATCAGATCAACATCCTCATGTTCTACTATTCTCAGGCATTCCATCCCGCTGTTTGCAGTAATGACATTGGCTTTATATTTTTTTAGCAGTCCCTTGACTACATTCAGATTGGTCAGATTATCATCTACGACCAGAATATTAGCTTGAGGACATATAAATCCACCCTTTTTAATTACTTCACGAATCGATTTATTTTTATCATTTGTAAAAATAGCTGCCACATTGATACAGTGAAGCGGTCTCGATAAAATGCATCCATACTTATCAAGTGGTACCATTTGATTGATATCGGCAATGATGACCAGTTTTTCATCTGTCAGCTGACGATCTAAAAATTTATTAACCTCATGATATCGGTTCTGTGCAAGAAATACATGTGTATAGTGCTTTTCTATCAATAATTCTTCAAACATAACTCTGTTCTGCGCATAATCCGGATGAAGTCCCATGCTTTTCATAATTTCTGCCAAGACGTTCTGATAAGCCTCATTTTCTTCAAAAACAAGAATCATAGGCTTTGCAATATTTGATAAAGACACAAGTGGAACCCCCGTAACAACAGCCTGTGGAATAAAGAAAGAAAAGGTACTTCCTACTTTATACTTACTTTTAACAGAAATATTTCCATCCAGCATATTAAGGATTTCCTTACAGATCGATAAACCAAGCCCTGTTCCTTCAATGCTTCTCCTGTCGACATCGCCTTCCTCTACTCTGTTATAGATGGAAAACAGCTGCGACAGATTTTCTTCTTTAATTCCGATCCCTGTATCCTGAACATCGACAGTAAGACGGATTTTGCTCTCACTGATCTGCTCTTGTCCGACTCTTAATGTAATGCTTCCATGCTTTGTATATTTAACTGCATTGTTTAATATATTAATGAATACCTGGCGGATCCTTGCGCCATCTCCATAAAGCAGTGATGGTATGGTCGGATCGATTTCAACCATAAACTCAACTTCTGAATCCATCAGACGTATCGACATCATATTAATGATATCAGAAAGAATCTCTGCTACATCATACTCTGTTGCAAAGATTTCCATCTTTCCATTATCCGATTTCGACATATTAAGCAGATCATTGGTAATGGAAAGCAGCGCATTACAGGAATTCAGAATATTATATACATTCTCTCTGACACGTTCACTGATATCCAGATCGAGCAAAAGCTCCGTGGTTCCTAAAATTGCATTCATCGGTGTTCTGATTTCGTGAGACATGTTAATTAAAAACATATCCTTTGCAATATAAGCATCCATCGCTTCAACATGCATTTTTTCTGCCTGCTGCTGTTCTCTTTTCAGTATTTCCAGTTTATATTTGATTGCACAGCCTGTCAGTATACCGGTAAAGATAACTGCAACCAATACACCTGTACTGTCCTTGATTGGGCTTGTAATAGCAGTACGTTCCATCCAAAAATGCCAGAAACAGACTAAGAGTACATATACCATCAATTCTGAAAATGACAATATAAGCCCCCACTTTTTCGGCACCAAAAGTACCGTATAGACGAGTCCTAAAAGTGAGTAAATAATAATGCAGATGGTGTTGCCGCCATATTGAAAATAAGCATAGGGTAAAAGAATGAAATTAAGAACCATAGACATTACAACAGCACATGACACATATCTGCCTGTCCTGTTTGCTTCAAAGAAAGTGATGCCTCCCATGATCAGTGTTCCAAACAGCATGAGATACAAACTTGTATCAGGGACAAAAATTAACGATAAGATAATCGCTATAAACAGACCAATATTAATAATAATATGACTGGAATTAAAAACCTTAACCTCCATAGGCAGGTCTTTGTGAAAATACTTCTCTTGGAAAACTTTCAGCATAGATGCCTCCTACATGGACGCATGTTCTATTTCAGCGTCAAGCGTCAGAAATAATTCAACCAGATCAGGATCAAAATAAGTACCGCTCCAAAGTCTGATACGATTCATGGCTTCAACATGAGTCAATGCTTTTCTTCCATCATTTTTTGTTCTGAATTCATCATAAGAATTTACAATTGACAAAATGCGAGCTTCTAACGGTATGTTGATCGTCAGAAGTTTTTCCGGATAGCCTTTTCCATCCCATCGTTCATGATGAGATTTACACATATTATAAGCATAATTCAAAAAACTATTTTTCGAAATTACGCTAATAACCTTCTGAATTGCAAGAGCACCTAAT
>JAAYYM010000574.1 GCA_012515365.1 Clostridia bacterium | reverse complement strand
TTTGAAGGTATATCACCAAGCGAATACAGAAAACGTTGGTTCGGATAAAACAAAAAAAGCTGACATGATAGTCAGCTTTGATTTCTTTTATATATTCTTTTTTTATATATTTATCAAATAGTAAAAATACATTTACTTATCAACCTCGGCAACAAACACCTTTCTTTAGAATAATGTTAGCATATTGTGCAGTTTCACTTGTTGCTATAACTGCATAAGCCTTCTTTGCTCTATCATAAAATACATTTCTTTCTATTTTTATTGCTTTAGCATCTGGTTCATACTTTCTTATGATTTTCTCATAATCATTCCAAATTACAGGATTAACATTATCACCATGTACAATATCCATTAATATGAAGTTTTGAGAATCATATTGATCCAGAGGAAACAATGGCAGAATTGCTTCCAGCATTTCCTTTGTCCCAACACCATCAGCACGAACAATAATATTGCCTTTGGCAATACTTTCTGATGGAAAACCTCCATCAGCTATAACTATTTCATCTCCATGTCCCATTTCACATAACACCTTAAGAAGAGACGGGGAAAGAATTGGCGAAATACCTTTTAACATCACATCACCTTACAAACCTACAATGCCAGATTGCAACTCCTGAATCTGCAAACACTTCATTTAAGCGTTCCTCTAACATTTGCATACTGACGTTCTTTTTCATAATTACTTGCAAGAAGCCTCCACCTCCAGCACCACAAATCATTTTTCCTGCAATCAAATCCTCAATTGATAGAAAGATCTGATCAATACAAGTATTAGTACAACCAGCATCGAGTTTTTTTGATTGTTCCCAATGTTCACTTAATAATTCAGCAAATTTGTCTATATTACCTCTTTCCAGTTCAAATCGCATTAAAACAGCTATTTGCTGTATTCTATACAAAACTTCTAAAGCATTTGGATCACTACCGATATATTTACCTACTACTTCCCTTAATAGATTTCTTGCAAGCCTTCTTTGACCTGTATATATTAATACAAACCGGTTATCAAGCTCTTTCATAACTTGCTCAGTCATATTTAAAGGTGTACAAACAATATTCTGTTCAAGTCCAGCAGCAGCTGTGATTAACTTAATTCCTCTTGCTAACCCACCTACCTGGTCTTGCCATCCTCCTCCTGTTGACATTAACTGTTCCATGCATAATACGCGGTTATATAGTTCATTTTCTGTTGCATTTATTCCAAGAAATTCAAACAATCCCTTAACACATGCCCCTGCAAGAATTGAACTTGTACCAAGGCCAGAGCCTTTAGGAATATTTATAACCCTTGTATTCATATATATACCACCACCAAGAATACTACATATTTCATTAAGAGAGACATGCTCTTTGTATGGTATTACTCCGCATGCTATCAAGGCAGCTTTATGAAGAGCAAAAGCGTCACTTGGATCATTGCACTTTTGAAGCTCTTTTAAATCTTCAAACTCTTTATAACTTCCAATATCTGTAGATGCGAAAATTATTTTATTTTCAATAACTTTTCTTAGTGTGACTTCAACTGGCAGATTACCATTCAATGAAACAGCTGCATTTAATACAGTTCCTCCATTTTCTAAGCAATATGGAGGAGTATCTGACCAGCCACCACCCCAATTTACACGTACAGGTAAACGAACTACAACTTCATCTTTAAAAATCCTGTTGTTCAATTCATGTCTGGTGTTTTTTATTGAGTCGCTAAAACAGAATCACAGATAGTATCAAAGCATTTATTTGAAAGATTATCATTATCAATTAGCTTTGACCCATAATAGTATATTCTAATTTTACGAGAAAACTCTTCAAGATTATTTTCATTAAGTTTGTCAGCTTCGAATAGTAGATATCTCTTAACCCTTTCAGATACACCATTGGGATACAGTTTAATGACCTCGTCAGCAGATAATCGATTATCAATAGATTCTAATATAGTTTCTGCAATTACTTTATCATTTAACTTGTTTTGCCATGGCAAAATTGCTGTAACATCAGCTGCTTCAAAACTATCTTTAAGAGATATCAGTTCTCCATCTGAGTCATAAGCAAGTGTAGCTTTAACCGCATCTTCCATACTTTCACAAATTTTAAACAAAGGTTTTGTCCATAGGGGCTCATCAAGCTCTTTATTCATCCATCTACACTCTTTAGGATTGTCACCCACTCTATACATACGGCAAACATATCGCTCATCCTTCAGCTTCAGACCATGAAGAACAATTTTCTCTGGTACGCTTACGTTTCTTAGAGTAATACCAGAAATTATACTATCTTCTCCAACAACTACACTTTCAAGTATGTTGCTATCCTCAATATAGCAGTTTTTCCCTATTACTGCATATTTGTCTATATATGAATTATATACAGCAAATTTCTCGCCATGATAATTGCTATTTACTATACTCGACCAATCAAGAAAACG
The DNA here is from genome assembly GCA_012515365.1 of Clostridia bacterium. The sequence goes on along the minus strand of JAAYYM010000574.1, from coordinate 93 downwards.
ATAATTTTGCATATCCACTGTCATCAATGATAATAATTCCTTAGTAGTTCCAAAGTGAATAAATGATGCTGGTGAGAAACGTATCAGTTTCAT
>JAAYYM010000573.1 GCA_012515365.1 Clostridia bacterium | reverse complement strand
CTTAATTGATTTACTCGAATGCTTGCTGCGTATGACAGTTTTGGTTTTTTTTCGTCAACAAAATCGAAGAAAAAATCCATTGGAACATAAACTGGATTCCAAACCTGATCGCTTCCTACAATAAACGCATCATAAAACTCATTAAGTTCTTTAGAAGTTATAGAATTCACAACCATACTATGAGGAATGCTATCCATAAACTCATCATATTTTCGAATAGAATTCTCAATAGAATAATTATTTTTCGTTTGTGCAGCATTTAGCTTTTCGTTTGTTCTAACTTTTAACATATAAGTAATTTGTGATGGATCAGTTAATAGTTCCTGCAACTTTCTTATATATAGTTTTTTTCTATCTCGTACAAAGCAAATCTGTTCGCTTTTATAGCCTTCAAAAGAATCAATTACTCTTTGAAGGGCATATGCTTGCAATACTCCGCCACAATTATAATTCTTAAAATAAAATGTAAGTATTCCTATTCGTTTCATTTAACATTTCCCTTCAAATTCCACTCGATTTACATAAAATGCTTTTTTACTGCATTTAGTGCATAGAACGAGAAATAGTATGCACTTCTAACTAATGAGAAACCATAATACCCTCTATATGTTTCCCACTGTTTTTTTGCAGAAGCTTTCTGGTTACAGGTAAGCGAAGTATTTCCTTCTCGATAATAGGCGAGTGTATCCTTCAAACCGTATGCAACAAAGCCGCGATTAAGTATCTCTTGCCATGTAATCTGATCCTCTGTGTGGTTTAACGGCGGCATATGAAAAGCTCCCACAGCCCTTCTGTTTACCATAACAGTCAAACAAGCAATAGCAGTATTCTTATATATATCCTTTGCGGTCATCTTATCAGGACAGATAATTGTTTTACCGCACACACCTGTATCAGAATCAAACTTCTGATACGATGTGTAGGTAAGGACATAGTCATTCTTAAGCATAAAGCCCAATTGAAATTCAAGCTTGTTTTCTGTCCATTTATCATCAGAATCCAAGAAAGCGATAAAATCGCCATCAGCTGCATCCAATGCTGTATTGCGAGTCGCTGCAACGCCCTGATTAACTTCATGTCTGATTAGTTTTATTCTTGGATCTTCTTTCTGCAATTCTTCTACAATCTCTGCCGTATTATCAGTCGAACAGTCATCTACAACAATCAGTTCCCAATTCTTATATGTTTGAGCAAGAACCGATTCGATAGATTCGGAAATAAACGAAGCGGCATTATATGCAGGCATGATTATGGAAATCTTGTGTTCATCAGATACAGTATAGTCATGGAAGTCTAAACCCCCTGTGCCACCTTCAACAACACCATCATGATGAAGAACAGAAGACACTGTTCCGAGGAAGCACTTAGCATCCATAACCATTGCCTGTGCTCCACCTTTTTGTAGTTCATCACAGTATTCACCATCAAGTTTCGCTTTCACCGGAATCTCAAGTTCATCTCTGCCATTGATCTGCGCCCAACCGGTCAGACCGGGAACAACATCATTTGCGCCCCATTTCTCACGTTCTGCAACCAAATCATCCTGATTCCAAAGAGCAGGACGAGGACCGATGATAGACATTTTTCCAGACAGAATATCCCATATCTGAGGAAGCTCATCGAGTGAATACTTGCGAATGAAACGACCGACTTTTGTTATGTACTGGTCAGGATTCGCAAGCATATGAGTCGGCATATCGTGCGGAGTTGACATTTTCATGCTACGGAACTTG
>JAAYYM010000572.1 GCA_012515365.1 Clostridia bacterium | reverse complement strand
TAAATTCGCACAAAATAAGTGCTAGCATTTTGCAATTACCTAATCCCAATTATGCTTTATCGTTTTGTACAATTTAATGTTGATGCTTCTTATTTGTCAGTTTTAGCCAAATTAAGTCTGATTAATCTACGTCTTTTTCGTGAATTGCACTAAATAAATCATACCATATTCGCTAATGTATGACAATTCATTTTATTTCTACTTAAAGATTATTTCCTACGTAAAACCTAATTAACATTCACATATGGCACCACGTAATATTCCCTCAATTTCTGATTTTTTTCCACTACCTAAGCATGTTCAGGGTTTACACCCATTAGAGTTCGCCCTTGAGGTACAAATAAAATAAAGAGAATCTCGATTTGCACAATTCATTCCAAAAAAAAGATACTATACTTTTTCAGCACAGTATCTTTTTAAATTCAATTCAACATTTCCACGCGCTCTACTCTACAGCAATGATTCGTTCCTGGCCATAAGGCTGCGCATATTCCTTGCCAATCACACCGCCCAAATCGTCCTGAATATAACGAATCAGAACTTCTGCATCTACCATGATGGAATCCTGTACGACCCGATTTCCCTTAAACATACTCAAACCGCCACCACCATTCATCAAACTGTAATTATTACCCGCCAGCGTATATGTCTTTTTCAAATCAAGTTCTTCGCCATTGACCTTCACATTTTGAACACGATATTCTCCATCTACGGAAACAAACATTCCATTTTCATCTAAGACTACAGAAGATGGAAGATCAGGGTGAATCTCATAGGTTATTCCAGCTACCTGCTCAAAGCTTCCGCTTTCCTCCGGCATAGCCATGACACCTAATTCCAATGCATCCAAGATCTGCTGTCCTGTTGCTTCGATCACACAAATTGCATTACCAAAAGGATGTACGTTAATTATATCTCCATAAGTAATTTCTCCTGCCGGAACAGCGGCACGAATGCCACCACCATTTGAAATAGCGATATCTGCTCCAGTAACTGCAAGATAAGCATCTGCACAGAAATCACCCAGATTTGTTTCTGCTGAACGTACAATTCTCACACCGGTCTTAGGATCTTCTACTACAAGTTCCACTTCGCTGGTTCCGATCACTTCACTCAGCTGCACATCAAATTGTTCCATAATCTTTGCAATATAAGCATCTGTATCAGCATCCTTTGTTTCATAAGCACTGTCAATCAGACTACTTGACAGTTTTCCATCTGTTGCAATGGTCAATATTCCGATGTCTTCTAATTTCGTTCCTGTCTGTGTCAAAACCACTGTTTTTCCATCTTTATTTTGGACATCTTCCTCTGGCATAACTGTATGGGAATGTCCGTCAATCAAAGCATCCATGCCTGTTGTATGTGCTATCACTTCTGTAGACATCCATGGTGAAGTAGATGATTCGATTCCTAAATGTGCCAGTCCAATTACATAATCAGCACCAGCTGCTCGGGCATCATCGATAGCTGACTGCACGGTATCATACAGTTTTTGACCACTATCGTCCTGACAGAATCCATAAATGAATTCACCCTCTTCATTCTGAAAATATTTCGGGGTACTAGATGTCAATGTCACCGGTGTGGTGATTCCCACAAAAGCAACATCTGTATCTCCAAAAGTAAACATCTGATAAGCGTCAAAAACACTCTTCTCCGTAGTCAGATCCATAAAGTTACAACATACATATGGAAATTTTGCTTTATCCTTCAATTTCATAAACTGTTCCATACCGTAATCAAACTCATGATTTCCGACGGTTGCTACATCATAGCCAACATAATTCATGATTTCAAGAGGATACCCTCCTGATGACAGCGCACCTATGACTCCGCCCTGAATGCTATCTCCTGCATCCACCAAAAGCACCTGTTTCCCCGATGCCTCCAATTCTTTCTTGTAAGCCACCAGACCACTGTATCCAATATTGTCGGTGATACCGCAGTGTACATCATTGGTATAAATAATCGCAATCTCTTCTGAAGGTGGCGTTACTTCCAATGCTTCAGCTGCAGTTTCTTCCGATGCTTCTGTTGACACTTCTGCATCATTTTCTTCTGTTGTTTCTGCAGGTGTTTCCACTGGTGTTTCTACTGCCGCTTCCTGCGCTTTTCCACAGCCTGACAGCAAACCAATTGTCATCCCCACAATTAATAAACTCATTTTGATTCTTTTTCTCATTTCGGTACCTC
>JAAYYM010000571.1 GCA_012515365.1 Clostridia bacterium | reverse complement strand
TTAGAATCTAAGTGGATATCCGCGCAATGTATGAGTCTCATCTTTTCCTACCATTTTTTATTCTCAGTACCGTTACGACAATTACGACTGTAGCCGAAAAAAGCACCGTACCAAGAAGCCAGTCATTTGTTGCAAATAAACTTCCCATATTTTCCTCCCTTTCATTCCATTAAAGTTCATAGCTTTCTTTAAAAAATATACCATATTACGGCTTTTCTGTCTATCGAACACATGCTAAAACTTGACAAGACATATTGATATACTGTATATTTCAATTAATGTCAGTCATCGGCAGTTTTCATGAAACCGATGACCAAAAATAAGGAGTGATGAGGTTTTGGATACCGATGGTGTCATGCAATGGTTCATTTTAGTTATACTATTATTTTTCTCCGCATTCTTTTCATCTGCGGAAACAGCGCTTACGACCGTAAATAAATTACATCTTCGGACGCTTGTAGAAGAAGGAAACAAACGTGCCGCGACTGTAACCAGATTACTGGATGAGCGCAGTAAAATGCTTAGCGCAATTCTTGTTGCCAATAATGTCATTAATATTTCTGCTTCCGCTATTGCCACTTCACTGGCAATCAGGCTGTGGGGCAATGCAAGTGTGGGATTAATGACAGGTGCTTTGACCTTGGCCATTTTAGTATTTGGCGAGATTACACCGAAAAATCTGGCAACGCTTTATCCCGAAAAAATTTCCCTTTTATATGCACCGGTTATTCTGGTTGTTATGAAGCTTCTGGTACCTGCTATTTTTATAATAGATAAGTTGTCTTCCGGTATCCTGCGGCTGTTGCGCATCGATTTGTCAGCCATAGATTCCGCCATGACAGAAAATGAACTGCGTACAATCGTGGATGTCAGTCACGAGGACGGCGTCATTGAAAAAGAAGAACGGCAAATGATATATAATGTGTTCGACTTCGGTGATTCTCTTGCAAAGGATATCATGATTCCACGTGTCGATATGTCCTGTGTCAGTATAGATGCCGCCTGGGAAGAACTCCGTGAAGTGTTTTTAGAAGAGAAATACACCAGGCTTCCTGTATATGAAGAAACTACAGATAATATAGTCGGTCTCGTAAATATCAAAGACATTCTCTTTTACGAAGATTTGCAGAACTTCCATATTCGCAACATAATGCGTGAAGCAAGCTTCACTTTTGAATACAAAAGGACTTCCGAGCTTATGCTGGAAATGCGCGAGAACTCTATCAGCATGGTCATGGTTCTGGACGAATACGGCGCAACTGCCGGTTTGATTACATTAGAAGATTTACTGGAAGAGATTGTCGGCGAAATCAGAGATGAGTTTGATGAGGATGAACAGAATTATATTCAGGAAATCGGAGACCATGAGTATCTGATTGAAGGCTCCATGAAACTGGACGATATCAACGATGCCCTGGAACTGTCCGATGAGTTGCTTCTGGACTCCGAAGATTATGATTCTATCGGCGGTCTGATTATTGAAAAACTGGATCGTCTTCCCGAAGCAGGCGAAACCGTGGAATTGGATAACGGAATAATTCTTCAGGTAGCGAAAATGGATAAGACACGAATTGATAAGGTTCTCATGCGTGTAAAGCAGCAGAGCGAAAACGAAAACGAGAACGACAGCGAAAATGAGAATGAAGAAAAGTAAATACATTGAAGGGGCTGCCCACTAATCTTAGTGAAGCAGCCCCATTCTTTCTTTTATAGTAATCCGGCACTAATCCAGATTCAGTTTTTTGTTCATCAGATAATACGTCAGGAAATAGAAACCTGCTGTCAGAACAGTCGACAATCCCACCGATATCAACATAACGTAATTAATAAGAGAAATAATA
>JAAYYM010000570.1 GCA_012515365.1 Clostridia bacterium | reverse complement strand
ATACAGAATCTTCCCCACCTTTATAGGTTGCTCCCAAGCTACCATCCGGTATAATGTGTATATCTAAGTTAGGTGCAATTTCCGTCAGCTTCTCCGTCAGGGTGGGCTTGCTCCAGAAATGGCGACGCTTTATATTGTTTCGTCCGATAACAATCTGTGTCACACCCGATATTCTGGCATATTCTGCTATCTGGAAAGACACATCCTCTCCATGTGTAATCGCAATCTCTGCACCAAGTTCTTCTGCCAGCTGAATATTACGCTGTAAACGTTTTTTATCAAACTCATCCATCTTATCTGCATTTACAGATTTCACATAAAGCGCAGTAAAACTGCCACCAAAGGCAGATGCCATTTTAGCCGCAGTCTTAATTATTTTCACATTAGACGGTGATGCAGATAAACAGACCATGATGTGTTCTGCACCTTCCATACCATTATTTAATTTATCTTTTTTCATCTGCACCCACCACCTTCCTTCTTAATGGAATATAATTATACCACACTTTGGATTGTTTTCTATCACTTTTGTAAAGTCCGGTATGCAATACTGTTCATGAAATCCGCGTGGGAACTGTCATAGAGCAGGACATTTATGTCTTCATGACATTTACGGAATCTGCGAATCTCTTCTAAAATCTCATCATCTGTCAGGGAGTCGGTAAGCATAACACAGGATGGCTCACAACTTTCATTTTCTTTCTCGATAGCCTTTCGGTTCTCATCTAAAAATATATCCAGCTTTCCCATCAGATAGAATCCAAATGCAAATACACCTAACATTGCCAGAATTAAAATAATACTTCCCCATACATCCATTATGCTCACCGCCTTTCCTATTTACTTTTTTGTTAGATATGAAAACATTTCTGCAACGCCTTATTCTCGCCAAGAACCAGCATTGTCCTGTCAGCAGTCAGAATGGTATCCGGGGTTACGGATACATTTGTCTGCCCCTTATCTTTTACTGCAATAATATTGATGTTATATTTTTTACGAATGTCATTCTGTCCAATGCTCATGCCTATCCATTCCTTTGGAATCGTTACCTCAAATATGGAATGGGACTCATCCAGTTCAATGTAATCCAATATATGATTTGATGTGTAACGGATGGCAGCCCATTTTGCAACCTGCTTTTCCGGGTATACCACCTCATCTGCACCATTGCGGAGCAGGAACTTTGCCTGTCCGTCTCTCTCTGCACGTGATACAACAAATTTAGCTCCAAGTTCTTTCAGCAGACACGTAGTTTCCAGAGAAGACTGAAAATCATTTCCAATGGTTACTATACTTACATCGTAGTTATCTACTCCAAGTGAACGTAAAAATTCCTCATTGGTACTGTCTCCAATCTGTGCATTGGTCATAATGTCTATGGTATCATTGATTCTGTCCTCGTTGTGATCCACACCCATAACATGATGTCCCAGCTGATGCAACTGTAATGCAATGTGTTTTCCAAACTTTCCAAGTCCAACCAGTAATATTGATTTCATTTTTCCTTCTCCTATCCTACCGT
>JAAYYM010000569.1 GCA_012515365.1 Clostridia bacterium | reverse complement strand
TAAAAATCATATTTGGGGTTTGTAAAAGAACAGAAATGGAATATAATGATGGAGTAAGATTCAATTCTAAAGCAAATCTAGGTGTACTCTATCTATTTAATTCCTACAGTAAATTTACGCTATCTTTATGCATCTTATATTGGATATATGTGTGTAGCTTTGGTATAATTTAATAAAACCATTGAGGAAAACGAATGAGAAAACATAAGCATTTCTGTGATTTTATTATTTCATTAGGAAGTATCAACTGCCTGATCGTGCTTACCATAGCTGTGATCAGACTGATTTTAAAGATCTGGGTAACCCCTTTGTTTTTGCCACTTTATCAGTCCTTGTCTATTATTGAGCCATATATCAAAATGATTCTTGAGATAGCACTCGTTATTTTATTTCTTATTCTTGTTTTTAAACATGAGGACGATAAAGGGAAGGTTTTAATCGGCATCTGGGCGTTTATCGTGATTGGAATTCAGTTTTTGTATTATGTATCGAGTCACTATTATGGTGTTTTGATCAATCAGATGTTTCAATACCTCACGCCTTACGCTTATTCAACCTTTTATGCAGATACGCATGTATTTAAATATGCACCGATGATGATCGGCCTGATGATCGGAATCATTTCTACAGGTATCATTTTACGAGACAGAAAAATAGTGATAACAGGAGTTATTATATCTATTATTTATACGGCCTCTTACAGTGTGCCTGATATGCTTACCATTACATTGTTCAATGGTTCGCAGCTTGGCATCGTTGTTCCATCTGTGATGTTTCATACGATTCAGTCATTTGGTCTGCTACTGTTAGGCTTATACATACGCAAAAAAGACAAAAAACAGTAAGTGGAGGTAGATTGTTGTATGAGTCATGAAATACTTAAAGCAACAGAACAGCTAAAGCCCCTTGATCATATCGCCGGTTTCGATGTTCGTCCAGGCTTTTTTTCAATGAACGGTGCGACAGTGGCACCGGGTGGTGTCAGTTTTACCATTCATTCTCACTATGCTACCGGATGTGAGCTTGCATTGTTCAAACGAACAGAGATGAAACCATATGCAATCATCCCGTTTCCGGAGAATTATAGAATTGGAAATGTCTATTCTATGATGGTATTTGGTTTGAATATTGAGGAGTTTGAATATGCCTATCGGTTTGATGGACCGTACATTCCGGAAAAGGGATTGATCTTTGATAAGAGTAAATTTTTGTTGGATCCTTATGCAAGAGCAGTGGTCGGACAGAGCATATGGGGACAGAAAATCAATGATAACAGTTTTTATAAGGCACGCGTAGTGCGTAATAATTTTGAGTGGGGAAAAGAGAAGCAGCCAGATATTCCGATGGAGGATCTGGTCATTTATGAGCTCCATGTGCGTGCTTTTACAAGATCAGAAACATCCGGCGTTGAATTCCCAGGTACATTTGCAGGTGTGATTGAAAAAATCCCTTATTTATTAGAGCTTGGAATCAACTGTGTCGAGCTGATGCCTGTCTTTGAATTTGATGAAACCTATAATAAACGTATTGCAGATGGCAAAGAGGTATTGGAATGCTGGGGCTATAATACAACCTGTTTCTTTGCGCCAAACACCTGTTATTCTTCAGCAGTAGAGTATAACAGAGAAGGAAATGAACTAAAGACGCTTGTTAAGCTTTTGAATCAGAACGGAATCGAAGTTATTTTGGATGTTGTATTCAACCATACCGCTGAGGGAAATGAAAATGGACCGTTTTTTTCTTTCAAGGGTGTGGATAATAATATTTATTATATGTTGTCACCTGATGGGAAATATTATAACTTTAGCGGATGTGGAAATACATTGAACTGTAATCATCCAATCGTACAGCAGATGATCATGGAGTGTCTGCGCTATTGGGTCGTAAACTATAGGATCAATGGTTTCCGATTTGACCTGGCATCGATTCTAGGAAGAAATGAGGATGGTTCGCCGATGAGTAAACCACCTTTACTTCAAGCACTGGCGTTTGATCCGATACTTGGTAATACGAAGCTGATTGCAGAGGCATGGGATGCGGGTGGATTATATCAGGTAGGAAGCTTTCCGTCATGGAACCGCTGGGCAGAATGGAATGGACGTTATAGAGATGATATGAGAAGCTTTTTAAAGGGCGATGAGGGGAGAGCGCAGGCTGCAGCACTGCGTCTGACAGGATCTTCGGATTTATATCCACCGGAAACAAGAGGGAGAAATGCATCAGTTAATTTCCTGACCTGTCATGACGGATTTACCCTATATGATCTGTATTCTTATAACACAAAGCATAATGAGGCGAATGGCTGGAATAATACAGATGGTGATAACAACGGATTGTCATGGAACTGTGGAGCAGAGGGAGATACCACAGATCCTAATGTGCTGGCACTTAGAAAACGAATGATTAAAAATGCGTGTGTGGCATTGTTATGCAGTCGTGGAACACCTATGTTTTTTGCCGGAGACGAATTTGGAAATACGCAGTTTGGAAATAATAATGCATATTGTCAGGATAATGAGATCTCATGGATCGACTGGTCAAAAAAAGAAAAAAATCAGGATATTTTTGCATTTTTTACTTATATGATTCATTTTCGGAAACAGCATGAAGTATTAAGGAGGGATTTATATCCATCATCTCTTGGATTTCCTGCAGTCAGCACACATGGTCTGCTTCCGTGGACGAAGCATTTTTCACAGGACAGTCGAGTGGTCGGTGTGATGTTTGCCGGCAGAAAAGCACCAAATAAAAAAGAAGATATTGTTTATGTGTTGTTTAATTCTTATTGGGAGACACAGGAGGTTAAACTGCCGGAACTGGGTAATCAGCTGCAGTGGGGCTGTGTGATTAATACCAATTTTGAGGATTCGATTATTAAGAAGACAAAACCACAGCCTGTGGGAGAACGTATTCTGATCGGACCTAGATCATCGATGATATTGGAAGCATTTTAAAATACTATTTAAGCAAAGGAACAGCCATTATGCTGTTCCTTTTTTATGCAAGAAAAAACAGATAATTGCGAAACGATTTCATTTGTGGGGCGATTTCATAAATTTGCGCAAAAACGTTCGTCGAGGACGTTCTGACTCCTCACTTATCTTGCGCAAATCTATGAAATCTGGTTTTAGAATTGTAAGTTTCGCAATGATCTGTACAAGACAAAAAATAGATTTGTAATATTTTTGAGAAATTGTGTTATAGTGTGATTTTTAAGAAGGGGGTATAGTGAATTTCAATAGTAATTGCGATTGAGGAGTGATGGTATGAATAGTAAATATGTGCAGGATATGACTAAGGGCAATGAAATGTCTCTTTTAATACGATTTTCTATTCCGATGGTAATCGGAAATATATTTCAACAATTTTATAATATGGTAGATTCTATTATTGTCGGAAAATATGTCGGAAAGGGAGCTCTGGCAGCAGTAGGTGCTACCGGTTCACTGACTTTTCTCTTTTTCTCACTCTGTATGGGTATGTCAATTGGAATCGGCATTCTGGTATCTCAGTACTTTGGAAATAATGATGATGAATATGTAAAGAAAACCATTGCTAACTCAGTGTATGTCATGATGACGATTGGTATTCTGATGAGTATTCTGGGTGTAGTTTTTGCAAAATCTGTTTTACAGCTTTTGAATACACCACCGGAAATACTGACTGATGCTGTGGATTATATGCGGATTGCATGTGCCGGAATCGTAGCAGTATCTGCTTATAATGCCATATCATCGATTTTGCGAGCGTTAGGCGATTCAAAAATGCCATTGGTTTTTTTAATCATTGCAAGTTTTATGAATATTGTTTTAGATTTGTTGTTTGTGATTCAATTTGGGCTTGGAGTAAAAGGGGTGGCCTATGCAACCATTATTTCCCAGTCTGTTTCAGCAATTGGTGCGATTGCCTTTGCTATTTGGAAAAATCCTTATTTTAAGATCAGCAAAGAAGAGAGAAAAGTAGATAAAAAGCTGATTAATAAAAGTGTCCGTCTTGGTGTGCCTGTTGCTGCTCAAAACGCATTGATTGCAGTTTCCTGTATCGCACTTCAGGCAGTTGTCAATCGTTTTGGAGAGGATGTAGTCGCAGCTTTTACTGCTACAAACAGGATCGAGCAGCTGGTACAGCAGCCATTTAATTCAGTCGGAGCAGCAGTCTCTACGTTTGCCGGACAGAATATAGGGGCAAATCTGATTGAGCGAGTGAAGAAGGGATATCATAAGAGTATTTTGATGGTTGCGGTACTTAGTATTTTGATGTTGGCGATGGCTTGGATCTTTGGAGAAAGTATCATGTGTCTGTTTGTAAATGATGCACATGTTATTTATCTTGGAAGTGTTGCACTTCGTATTACAAGCACCATGTATTTTGCTCTGGGAATGATTTATGTGACACGTGGTCTGCTAAATGGGTGCGGAGATGCATTTTATGCAATGATCAATGGTGGAGTAGAGGTAGTCGGCAGGGTTGTGTTCCCTACGATCCTTGTTATGATTCCTATGATCGGTGTCTGGGGTATCTGGCTGTCGACAGGATTAACATGGGTTATTACGGCCATTGCGAGTGTCATCAGATATAAACAGGGCAAATGGAGATTTAAGTCAGTCATTGATATAAAAAGCGAAAAATATTAATAAAGTATGGTAGTATTGATAAACTCTATGCTATAATCGACATTGGTAGGTCGAACGTATGACATTCAGCTTGCCGGATCTACAAATGATAAGGAGGATGAAGAGGTGGATGTAGTTAATTACCAATGCCCTGCCTGTGGAGCACCACTTAAATTCAGCAGCGAAAGTCAGAAATGGGACTGCGAATTTTGTGAGAGCAGCTTCGAACTTAGTGACTTAAAGGATCAGGAACAAAAAGGAGAAGGCGTTAATACAGGTGGAACATGTGATCCACAGGATTATAGATGGGGAGAAGGAGAAACAGCAGGAATGCTAATTTATTCTTGCGAAAAATGTGGTGGTGAGATTATTGCAGACGCAACTACATCAGCATCGTTCTGTCCTTACTGTGGAAATACAGCAATCTTTTCAAGACAGCTTGAGGGAGTATTTAGACCTGAGTTTGTTATACCATTTAAGAAAAATAAAGAGGATGCAAAACAGGCATTTTTGAAGCTTTGTAAGGGAAAACCTTTGCTTCCGAGAGAGTTTATGTCTCAAAACCATATTGATAAAATAACAGGTGTATACGTGCCGTTTTGGCTTTATGACTGTGATACGGATGCGGACATTCTCTATCAGGCTAAGAAAGTCAAGAGCTGGACGAGTGGAAGCTATCATTATACAAAGACTGACTATTATGCGGTCAGAAGAGCCGGAGAAATCAGCTTCTATAAAATACCGGCAGATGGATCGAAAAAGATGGATGATACGTTGATGGGTGCCATTGAACCGTATGCGTATGATGAATTTGTTCCATTTTCAACAGCATATCTGTCAGGTTATCTGGCTGAGAAATACGATGAAGGAGCTGATTTGAAAAAACCTCAGATTGATATCAGAGTCAAGAAAAGTGTTGAAGACCTTTTCCGCAATACGGTGGTCGGATATTCTTCTGTTTCAACAACGCAGAATCAGACTAATATGCGATATGGAAAGACGAAATATGTACTGCTTCCGGTATGGATGCTAAATAGTACTTATAAAGAAAAACAATATACATTTGCCATGAATGGTCAGACAGGAAAGCTGATCGGAAATCTGCCGATTTCTATTAAGCGTCTGTTCTGCTTTTTGTTTGGTATCTTAGGGGGCGTAATGGCAGCCGGTTATCTCCTGTTTGTCATATATCTGTATATGGGAGGTGCATTTTAATGAAGAAATATGTAAAAAAACAGCTGTGGATACTTTTTCTTGTATGTATATTAAGCGCGGTACCTGTATATGCTGATAATCAATATGTCGTAGATCAGGCAGATCTGTTGACCGATGAGGAAGAAACAGCGATCAATCATGAAATTATAAGAATCAGAGATACATATCAATGTGATGTTGTTGTGGTTACGACGAATGACAGTGAAGGAAAGAGTGCTACCGCATATGCGGATGACTTCTTTGATTATAATGGATATGGAATTGGTGAAGAGCGTGATGGTATTTTATTAAGCATTAATATGGATATCAGAAACTATGCACTTTCTACAAGTGGTCAGGCGATCACGATCTTTTCTGATTCAGAACTTGAGAGAATGTCTGATAATTTTGTTCCGTATTTGTCGGCAGGTCAATATGCAAAGGGCATTGAAGACTGGCTGAGTGATGTGGATTTTGAGCTTAGGACCGATGATGGAACAGGCTATGCATATGAAGAGAGAAATCCATGGGTGACCGCGCTCGTAGAGCTTCCTACGTTATTTCTGTTTGGACTTATCTGTTCAGCGATCACAATTGTCATTATGGTTATGATGTCCAGAACGGCGGTAAAGCCGCAAATGGCAAACGAATATATAGATAAAAACTCATTCAAAGTCAGAGTACAGGAAGATCGTTTCTTAAGAAGCAACACAACAAAGGTTAAGATCGAAAGTTCAAGCAGTGGCGGAGGCTCTCGTAGCAGTGGTGGTGGCAGTCGCACACACAGAAGCAGCAGTGGCAGATCCCATGGCGGACGTAGTGGACGTTTCTAATGGATCGGATTCATACATGATATAAGCAGATAAATAAGCAGCATATCTCTTTTGATATTAAGAGATATGCTGTTTTTGCCGATATAGTAAATGAACTGTGATCAGAATGTATTACAGTTTACTTTGGGAAGGATCCTAAAGGCTACCTGTTCAATATGTCATACTGACATATTTCATGCATTAGAAAGGATGTGAACTGCATGATTATTAAGTCTAGTAATGTTGCCATGAATTCCTCCAGAAGCTTTCAAAAAGTGGTTGGAGCATCGGCAAGTGTGATTACCGGTTCTATTGGTAATGGATCACGATCTAGTGGAACACTCAGTCAAAATCAAAGAATGAGTGGAGACGCCATCACGATTTCAGAAAAATCCCGTGAAATGCTAAAGAAAATGCGTACACTTCAGCGCGAAAATCGTGTGAAGAACAATCTGGAGAAGCTGCAGACGCCTCTTACTGCAAAAACAGTCAGTAAAGGTGTTAAATCAGAGGATGAGGTGATGCTTCAGACTCTGAAAAGAATTCTTGAGACACTACGTCAGGCACGAGGTGGGAAGAAATTTGATTTTTCAAAGGATCTCAAGAGTACCCTAAATGATCTGATTGACCGGACATTTGGGAGTAGTGAAAATGCAAGCTCAGGATTTGGAACAGGCATATCCGGTGTCTGGGTCAAACAGACAGTGGCATCAAGCTTTATGTCTGAGCAGGAAAACACTGCATTTACCGGAGTGGGAACAGCTGTTACAGCTGATGGTAGAGAATTGAATTTCGGCGTTACAGTGGAAATGTCCAGAAGCTTTATGGAACAAAATGAATTCATATCTGAGGAGGCTGGCTATATCTTTACAGATCCATTGGTCATCAATCTAGATTCTAATGCTGCATCAGTCAGTGATCAGAAGTTTTTATTCGATTTAGATGCTGACGGAAAAGAAGAACAGATTTCATTTGCAGATCAAGGATCGGGATTTTTGGCACTCGATAAAAACGAGGATGGAAAGATCAACGATGGAAGTGAGCTGTTCGGTACAAAATCGGGAGATGGATTTAAAGATTTATCTGTATATGATAAGGATCACAATGGGTGGATTGATGAAGCAGATGAAGTATTCAGTAAGCTTCGGATTTATACAAAGGATGAGAATGGAAACGATAAGCTGATTGATTTAAAAAGTGCAGGTGTAGGTGCACTATATTTAGGCCATGTATCTTCTGAATTCAGCCTGAATCAGCTAGAAACAAATCAGACGAATGGTGTGATCAGAAGTACTGGAATGTATTTGAAAGAAAATGGAGAGGCCGGAACCTTACAGCATGTCGATCTGGCAGTGTAGCATCATATAAATAACATGCGTTTGCAAACAAAACAGCTCTGATAGGTGAGAAACTATCAGGGCTGTTTTGTTTTACAAAGATTTTACACACATCTTACCTTAGGCAGATATTTTTTTCTTTTTCATGATGTTAGGATACCAATAGTGATAGCAATTCGATGAGACGAAGGTGTGCTATTGACAAACATATTGCCTAAGGGCGGAAAGAGGTAAAATTATGAAAAACAAAAAAATGATGATTTTATGCGCAGCGGTTTTAGCTGCAGCAACACTTGCAGGATGCAGTCAGACATCCACTCCGGCAGAAACAGCAACAGCTGAAGCTCCGGTAGAGGAAGCAGCACCTGTAGAAGAAGCAACAACAGAAGAAGCAGCCCCGGTAGAAGAGGCAGCTCCGGTAGAAGAAGCAACCAAGGATCTTAGCGGAAGTATTGCAATGGCAGGTTCTACATCAATGGAGAAATTAGCAAATGCACTTGCAGAGAGCTTCATGGCTAAATATCCGAATGTGACAATTACACCAGAATTCACCGGATCTTCAGCAGGTATTGAATCCTTGCTTGCCGGAAGTGTTGAAATCGGTAATTCTTCAAGAAACTTAAAAGACAGCGAGAAAGAAGCCGGAGCAGTTGAAAATATTGTTGCAATTGATGGAATTGCAGTTGTAGTAGATCCAGCAAATACAGTAGTTGATCTTAGTAAAGATCAGTTGATCCAGATTTATAAAGGTGAAATCACAAGCTGGGCAGATCTGGGCGGAGAAGATATGCCGATCGTAGTAATCGGACGTGAAGCAGGATCAGGTACAAGAGGTGCTTTTGAAGAATTGCTTGAGATTGAAGATGCATGTGTTTACGCAAGTGAGCTTGATTCAACAGGAGCAGTTATTGCAAAAGTAGCTGCTACAAAAGGTGCAGTTGGATATGTTTCTCTTGATGCAGTAGATGATTCAGTTGTAGCGGTTGCTTTAGAGGGTGTTGAGGCAAATGCCGATAATATCAAAGCAGGAAACTACTTCCTGAGCAGACCATTCGTAATGGCTACAAAGGGTGAAATCAGTGAGCAGTCTGAACTTGTACAAGCATTATTTGAGTATCTTGCATCTGATGAAGGTAAGGATGTCATCAGCCAGGTTGGATTGATTACCGTTGACTAAACATAGATTCTGAGGAGAAAAAGTATGGATACAAATCAACGCTCCATCATTGCTCTCAAAAAGAACAAATCTCTGGCGGAGAAATCCGCCAGAACTATTTTTACCATATGCGCATTCATTGCGGTATTAGCGGTATTTTCTATTACATTCTATATGTTATTAAATGGTACTCCTGCTTTGTTTAAGGTGGGCATTAAGGAAATACTCTTTGGAACCAGCTGGAAGCCTACAGCAGCAGAGCCTCATTATGGCATTCTCTATATCATACTGACTTCGATCGTAGGTACCTTTTTTGCTGTGTTGATCGGAGTGCCGATCGGGATCCTGACAGCTGTATTTGTTGCTGAAATTGCAGACAAACGGATTGCGATGATTATGAAGCCTGTGGTAGAACTGCTTGCAGGAATTCCGTCTGTTGTATATGGCTTGTTGGGCATCATGATTTTAAATCCTGTGATGTACAAGCTGGAAATGGCTCTGTTTAAAGATTCAGGTACACATCAGTTT
>JAAYYM010000568.1 GCA_012515365.1 Clostridia bacterium | reverse complement strand
GTTCTCACGAAGTGAGATACCCCTTATGATGCAGGGGAGAGTTCTCACGAAGTGAGATACCCCTTATGATGCAGGGGAGAGTTCTCACGAAGTGAGATACCCCTTATGATGCAGGGGAGAGTTCTCATGTTTCAATAAGGAAAATGGATAAAATCATGCAGAATGGATTTAAAATTGTTGATCATATCAGAGATACACATCATCTGGAACTGAATGAGTTAACGTTATTATTAACAGAAACAGATAATGATGTCACGTGTTATTTAAAAGAACAGGCCTGCCTTAAAGCAAAGCAGGTCTATCAAGAGCGGATTTTTATCAGAGGATTGATCGAGTTTACGAATTATTGTAAAAATGACTGCTATTACTGTGGCATTCGATGTAGTAATCAAATGGCAGAGAGATATCGTTTAAATAAGGAGACGATTCTTGCGTGCTGTAAGTCAGGCTATGAGCTAGGTTATCGCACATTTGTCCTTCAAGGTGGGGAAGATGTTTATTTTACCGATAAGAGAATATGTGATATGATTAGTGCGATTCATGAACAGTTTTCAGATTGCGCCATTACGTTGTCAATTGGTGAGAAATCACGAGAAAGTTATCAGCAGTATTTTGATGCAGGCGCAAATCGATATTTACTTAGGCATGAGACTGCAAATGCATCACATTATCGAAAATTACATCCAGAAACTCTTTCACTGAAAAACAGAAAAAGATGTTTATGGGATCTAAAAGAAATAGGATATCAGGTTGGCTGTGGGTTTATGGTTGGCTCTCCGTTTCAAACAATTGAAACAATTTATGAGGATTTGAAATTTATCATGGAGCTAATGCCACAAATGGTAGGAATAGGACCATTCATTCCGCAAAAGGATACCCCTTTTGCAGGTGAACAGGCAGGAACGCTGGAACAGACACTCCGTCTTCTTTCCATTATCAGATTATTGCATCCGCATGTTCTTTTACCGGCGACGACGGCACTTGGTACCATTCACCCACAAGGTAGGGAATTGGGGATTTTAGCAGGTGCAAATGTTGTGATGCCAAATCTATCTCCGATCGAGGTGAGAAATAAGTATAAGTTATATGACAATAAGCTGTGCACCGGTGAAGAAGCAGCAGAGTGTCGGGCGTGTATTGACGAAAGAATACAAAATATCGGATATCAGATTGTTACAGCAAGAGGCGATTATGAATGATAGCCAGAGAAAAAACGAATGAAGAAAAAAAGAAAAGCGAAGAGGAATCGGAACAGAAAGAGGTAAACAATGTATCAGGTAACATCATTAAAAGCGGAGGAATTTATTTCAGACGAAGAAATCAAGGAAACACTGGCATATGCAGATGCAAATAAAGAGAATGTTGAGCTGATTGACCAGATTATTGAAAAGGCGGCGTCCAGAAAGGGACTGAATCATCGAGAGGCTTCTGTTCTTTTAGCTTGTGAGATGCCAGAAAAAAATCAGGCGATATTTAATTTGGCACAGCAGATCAAAAAAGACTATTACGGAAACAGAATTGTACTGTTTGCTCCATTATATTTATCAAATTACTGCGTGAATGGATGCGTTTATTGTCCTTATCATATGAAAAACAAGCATATTACAAGAAAGAAACTGACGCAGGATGAAATCAGAAAAGAAGTCACTGCATTGCAGGATATGGGACATAAACGTCTGGCAATTGAGGCGGGAGAGGATCCCATTAATAATCCGATTGAATATATTTTGGAATGCATCGATACCATTTACAGCATCAAACACAAAAATGGAGCCATCCGCCGCGTTAATGTCAACATTGCGGCAACAACTGTTGAAAATTATCGAAAGCTTAAGGAAGCAGGAATCGGAACTTATATTTTATTTCAAGAGACTTATCATAAAAAGAGCTATGAAGAGCTTCATCCAACAGGTCCGAAGCATAATTATGCGTATCACACAGAGGCAATGGATCGTGCCATGGCTGGCGGAATTGATGATGTTGGATTGGGCGTTTTGTTTGGTTTAGAGAGATATCGTTATGAATTTGCCGGACTGCTGATGCATGCAGAACATCTGGAAGCCGTGCATGGTGTGGGTCCGCATACGATCAGTGTTCCGAGAATCAAACATGCAGAGGACATTGATCCAAGTGCATTTGACAACAGCATCAGTGACGATACGTTTGCAAAAATCTGTGCGCTGATTCGCATTTCTGTTCCATATACAGGAATGATTATTTCAACAAGAGAAAGCAAAGAGGTGCGTGAAAAAGTTCTTCCTCTTGGCATTTCACAGGTTAGTGGTGCATCCAGAACCAGTGTTGGTGGCTATTTTGAGGCAGAGCCGGAGGATGAGAATTCAGAACAATTTGATGTCAGCGACCAGAGAACGCTGGATGAAGTCGTGAACTGGCTTATGAAAATGGGATATATTCCAAGCTTCTGTACAGCCTGCTATCGTGAAGGCAGAACAGGGGATCGTTTTATGGCACTTTGCAAGAATATGCAGATCTTAAACTGCTGTCATCCAAATGCATTGATGACGCTTAAAGAATATTTAGAAGATTACGCAAGTGAAGAAACGAAACAAATCGGTATGGAATTGATCGAGAAGGAATTGAAAAACATCACAAATCCTAAAGTCCAAAAGACTGCAGCTGACCATATTTATGACATTGCAGATGGCAAGCGGGATTTTCGATTTTAATTACGATATGGAGAAAATCAATGAGATCATATGATGAAATGTTTCATTTAATCATTCAGAATGCAGAGGAAGATGAGCGGATTCGTGCTATGACAATGGAAGGTTCAAATAGCACGAAGGGTGCTGTTCGTGATGCCTATTCAGACTTTGATATTACTATTTTTGTAACAGATGTCAGAGATTTTTCAAATGATAGAGACTATATGAATCGATTCGGCGAAGTGCTGATCCTGCAACGTCCTGACGACTGGTATAAGCAACCGTATGATTATAATGGGAAAGAAAAGTATACCTTTTTGACCCAGTATCGGGACGGAAACAGAATTGATCTCACTGTAATAGATATCAGCAAGATGAGTGAACAGAGTAAATTCTCAGAACCAAGAGTAGTGCTTGTGAATAAGGATCATTTTACAGAGCTTAGCGATATCACTTCACAAGACGATTACCTGATTCAGAAACCGAGTGAATTCGAGTATTTCAACACCTGCAATGAATTCAGGTGGCTAAGCAATTACGCCACAAAAGGGTTATGCCGCAAAGAACTCTATTATGTGAAACACATTATGGATGTTTACATGATGGACATGTTTATGAAGATGATGAACTGGAAGGTGGGAGTGGACAATGATTTTTCTGTTACCACCGGCGTATATTCAAAGTACCTAAGCAGATTCTTGTCTGAGGATGAGATGAATCGATTTGCGGGAATCTTTGCAAATGGAGAATATGATGATTTGTGGGAGAAACTATTTGTTTTCTATGACTATTTTGCAGAACTTGCAAAATACGTAGGGGAAGCATTGGGATTCTTTTTTGACGAAACGGAAACAAAGGCAGTCAGAGAATTTATGGAGAATAGAGGGGGGTCGTATGAAATGGTATAAGAACAAGCTGAAAGAATTGAAGAATGCGCAACCTATTATTTCTGTATGTGGTGATGACTGTGCGGTTTGCCCCAGGTATATTGCAAAAACAGAAGAGGAATTACGAGAAACAGCAGAATTCTGGTACAAGGTTGGTTGGAGAGATCATGTTGTCAGCAACGAGGAAATCGCTTGTACAGGATGTGGGTGTAGGCCGACGTGCAGTTTTATGATTTTGCCATGTCAGAAGGATAAAGCAGTATCTGACTGTAAATGTTGTGAAGACTACTGTTGTGATAAGATTACACAGATGCTTCAAAACTCTGATATCAAAGAGAGTCAATGCAAGGCAGCATGTGAAAGTTACGAAGAATATATGATGTTGAAACGAGCATTTTATGAGAAACGAGAAAACTTGGGACTAATGTGATTCTCAGACTGGAAAAAAATTGAGAAAAAATAGGAACGAAAAGATGAGTAGAAAACGAAGAAGCCGCTTGAAACCTTTATGATTGGCATGACAGTGGTGTTTTGCGGAATTGGGATAGGTGCAATGTCTTCGGGATTTTTCACAGGACTTTTACTTGGATTTATGGGCGAAGTCTCAGATGTTTCACTGATGATGGAGCCCAGAGCTGCAATTGTCACAGTCATCGTTTTTACGGTCTTATTTATGATAAGTGGTTTGAACTCATACCGAACCATATATCAGTATCGACTGATTGATTTGCTGAATGCAGATAAAGAGAGGGAGGTATTACCGAAGCAGAAATCATTTTGGGGATATCTGGCTGCGGTTATGATCTTGGCAGGCTATTTTATATCGATGAAAATAGATGTAGATGTCAGTGGATATGACCTGATTATTCCAACGCTTGTGATACTTGCGCTTATATCGTTGGGGAGTTACCTTTTCGCTGTATCAGGGATTGGAGGATCTTGTGGATTATTATGCACCTTACTCGTATCTATGTAAAAACATAAGTGAGGAGCAGCATCAGGAGCTTCTGCTGGCAGCAGAACAGATTGGAGACACTAAGATTGTTGCGGATGATCAGATTCCACTGCTTAATATTCAATTTTGGGATGATTGCTATCAGCCGGATGAGAACAGCAGCTGTGGGGATCAGGCAGCCGGATATCTGATTTCGGAAAGCTTATATCTCAAAATTATTCATAACACAGGTGCTCAATATGGTGAATTCAGTAATCTGGCGACGGATTTCGCAGGGAAACTTGCTGAACATGAATGTTACTTTATTGACCGTAACACAACGAAGGATTTTTGTGAGACAATGCCGGGTAGTGCTCTGTGTATAGACGACGGAAAGAGAACACAGGACTTAACGGTATCAGGAGTATCCCTACATAAATATCTAGGTATGATAGACGGTTATCAAAAAGCAACCATTGTTGTAAATGATCAGGTATACGAAGACTATTTGTCATTAGCAAAGGTAGAAAACATAGAGACATTTTATGGGATTTCATTTGAGGATGAGATGGGTTCGCAGAAAATCGTTGACGCATTTAATCAAATGATTGGTAATGGACTTGGATTTCAGGATATGCCGGATAATATCAGTTATATTGAATTCTATAAAAAGAGCTTTGAACTCTATGGAGCATATGTGTTTATTGGGGTGTTTATGGGATGCTTATTCATGCTGGCAATCGGCAGTCTGATGTATTATAAGCAAATTGTGGAGGCTAGGGAGGAAATACCAAGATATCGCATACTAAGAAAAATTGGCATGAGTCGCAAGGAGATAGGTCTCTCTATCATGAAGCAGCAGGGAATCATATTTGGATTGCCGCTGATACTGGGACTGCTTCATACATATTTTGCACTCATGACGTATAACAGAACAATGGATTTGCTGGGAACAGAGACATCCACGCTCTCAAATGCCTTTATGATCGTATTGATTTATGTTGTAGTGTATGGACTGTTTTATGTGGCGTCTGTATGGAACTATTATAAAACTGCACAAATATAATATATAACACCATTGTGACTTTAAGTGAAAAGAAGATGGTCGACCAAATCAGTTAATATCTCATGTGTGATTTTTTTGTACAACGTAGCAAGATAATGTGCTAAGATAATAAGCAAGATGGTTTTGCTTGCACAACACCTGAATGAAAAGAGCGGCTAAGAATGGGAGGCAGGGGTTACTATGGATCAAAAAAAAGAATTTAAGCCATATATTCCGGCAGAAAAAATCACACCTGAGTTAACAGTTACATCCATTGTCTTAGGAATGATATTGTCAATTGTATTTGGAGCGGCAAACGCGTATTTGGGACTTCGGGTAGGTATGACAGTCTCAGCATCTATTCCGGCAGCGGTTATTTCTATGGGTGTTATCCGCGTTATTTTGAAGCGAGATTCAATTCTGGAAAACAATATGGTTCAGACAATCGGCTCAGCAGGGGAGTCAGTGGCAGCAGGCTCTATCTTCACCCTTCCTGTT
>JAAYYM010000567.1 GCA_012515365.1 Clostridia bacterium | reverse complement strand
CTGAGAGAGCACCTTCAGCTGTCTGTACACAAGATACACCATCCTGAGCATTTGTTGAAGCCTGAGTTAAACCTCTGATCTGGCTTCTCATTTTTTCACTGATTGTTAATCCAGCTGCGTCATCGGCTGCTCTGTTGATCTTGTAACCAGATGACAATTTCTCTGTAACCTTTGCTTGTGATGATGATGTGATACCAAGCTGTCTGTTTGAGTTCATAGCTGTCATATTGTGTTGTACTACCATAGTCCATTCCTCCTTGAAATAGTCACGGCTTCCATGCCGCTGTTAATGGGTTTGCAATAATTCTTTTGGGCCGTACGTACCTTCAAGACTTACCGCTGTAAAGTAATTTCCTTTACTTATATAATATATCGGCTAATCATTTGAAAACAATTAACCAATTATTATCAAAACTATTTTTTCTTATCCATAAATTGCGGATCAATATAATTTACCTTACTCATGTTTTTGTAATAATCACTGGCTGCCTTTACACTTGTTCTGGATTGTCTGATATCCTGCTTTACCGTATCAAAAGACTCTTCTATACTGCGCCTGTTTCGCTCTTCATCAGTCTGAATCTTTACAGAATAATCTGTAATCTGGGAAATCAGCTCCTGCATAAGAGTAATCTGTTCTTTATATAGTTCTCTGTTATCAAGCAGCTCCATTCTGACTCTCTGATATACCTTTTCAAAGCCGGAATCCAAAAGATTCAGGTTTTCGATCAGTTTCTGTTTTTTTGAAATGGTGTCTGTAAAGGAATCCCCTGTCACTTCATTTTGACTGATCAACTCTGACTGCGTGTCATTCAGTTTCATGATTTGATTAAGGATTTCTTTTTTTCTTAAGAGACTTTCTATCAGGATCTCGATGTAATTACGACTGTCTTTCACTTCCATTTATGACTTTCTCCTCAGTCCAAGCTATACTTTTGCACTCAGCATAACAGACTTCCACGTATCACGCATTGTTCTCAAATGTACCAGAACTTCCTCAAGGATTTCTTTATCCTTTTTCATGTTTGCCTGTACCAATCGTTTCATGATATAACTATACACGGCTTCAAAGTCTTTTGCAACCGGATAATCATGGTTCAGCGTGATTTGAAATTCTTCAATGATACGCTGGGTTTTCATGATATTATCATGTGCTTTCTGTACATTATTCTGTTCGATTCCAAGAATTGCAATATTGGTAAATTTGATTGCTCCTTCATATAACATTAAAGTCAGCTCAGACGGTGAAGCAGTCATGATCTTGCTATTGTTATACTGTGCATATGCACCATTCATAGAATTCTGCATTACACGTTCCTCCTAAATACTATTTTGATCCTAATAAGCCTGAAAGTGCAGAGGTACTTGAATTCAAAGATGCCATTGCTTTTTCCATAGCTGCAAACTGCTTATAGTAGCGATCCTCGATGTCAGCTACATGTTGTTCCCATTTAGATATTTTTGAAGTATATTCTGTATACTCTTCTTTCATTTTCTTATCATCATAAACTGTAAATGCACTGCTCAGCTCTGTACTGCGCATTTTCTTTGATAAGGTATCATACATATCATTAGCAAGCTGTGTAAAGAATGATGAAACACCTTCCGGATCAGTAGCAATCGCTGATTTCAATTTATCCTTATTAGCAGATGAGTTTGCATCATCAGGATCTCCATCAATGTGATAAGCATTCTTTTCAAATTCTGCTGCATTGAAATAGCTCATTGTATTGATTCCATAAGCAGAAAGTGCCATATCCTTTCCATTTACGGAATAAGTCTTGATCATACTCATACGCATACTGTTCATGACAGATTCTACGGTGGAATCTTTTCTTAGTAATGCATCCTTGACTTTTTTCTCCCATGTTTCGATCTGAGAATCCGTCATAGCACCCTTTTCATCCTCAGTAAGCGGCTCATAACCTTTTGCCTGTGCTGCATTATACAGTTTGTCCATTTCATTAATAACTGAATTAAAGCCCTTGATAAGATCTTTTATATTTTTATAAATTGCATCATAGTCTGTATCTGTAACCAGACTGATAGATTCACCTTCTGCTGTTGTAGCTTTTGCAGTAACTGTTAATCCATTGACTGTAAAGGTATTATTATCTGATTCATAATCCACACCATTCAATGTGATTTTCGCATTTTCACCTGCGATTTTTACAGAGCCTTCACCTGACAAACCTAATTTTGCAATTGCATCCTCATTTCCTGAAAATGAGAAATCACTTGCTTCACCGGTTTTAGATGCACTGATATACATTCTATGGTTTTTCTCGTCAAAGTTAGCTGACAAGCCCCTGCTGGAAAGCTTCGCCGTAAACTCATCTATTGTTGTGTTTGCTGTGATATTAATGGTACCATAGGTGCCGGTTTCGCCTTTCCCTACCGTAATCGTACCTTCACTGATGCCAAGAGAAGAAAGCTTTGTATTTGCTTTTACACTGGAATCTAATTCTGCACCGGTCAGATATGCCGCCTTTGCGGTATTACTGATTGATAATGTCTGAATACCATTTACAGCAGAATCACCGGCTACTACAGTTGCCTTAGATGGATCTGAAACAGTCGTTGCTTTTTGATTATAGCTGCTTGAAAAACGCATATTAGATAACGTACTACTGTAAAAGCTGTAGATTTTTGTATTTAAAGTTTTCCACGCATCCTGTTTCCACTCAAGCTTTGTCTGCTCTTTTTTATATGTATTAGTTTTTTCACTATACGCTTTTACCAGGTCCTGTACCATTGAATCGGTATCCAGACCGGAATTCATACCCGTCATTCTGATTGACATATCACACTACCTCCTATCGTCTTTCATCCACTAATAAACCTGCCAGTTCCCAAGCCTTTGCAATCATATCAAGTGTTTTCTCAGGTGGGAGTTCTTTGATTACTTCTTTCGTTTTTTTATCAACGATCTTAATCATCACACGGTTCGTGTCTTCATGGATGCCGAATAGTGCTTCAGAATTAGACATTTTTTTATTTAAATTTTCAACCGCTTTCTTGATCTGTTCATTAGTCGGCTGTTGATTATTCTGGCCACTTTGATTTTCATTAGTCCCTTCCTGATCTGCTTTCGCTATAGATACGACAGTCGGGTCAATCTGCTGTGGTGTATTCTGAGTTTTGCCATCCATGTACTCTGTCTCAGATTTAGCTGCTGGCTGCGCGGGTTTTGGCGCATTTTGTGCCTGATAAGTCATGGCACTGCTTAATGGTTCTATTCCC
Source organism: Clostridia bacterium (assembly GCA_012515365.1). Next base: position 535 of record JAAYYM010000567.1, on the reverse strand, counting down.
ATATCGTTCACCTCCAAATTGCAAATCCGTTCCGTCAGATTCACAATTAACCAAATTTACATGATACTGCTATTACAAATGCTATATCGTCAAAAACAACTTTTTTCATAATAGAAATTAAAATATTTTTTTAATTGTTTCCAAATCATCCTGCTCCATGGCAGCCTTATTTGCTTCCTGTATCTGCAGGTATACCTCTTTTCGATAAATCGGAACTTCTTTTGGTGCTGCAATCCCGATCTTCACCTGATCACCTTTGATATCTAAAATAGTAACTTCGATCGTATTATCTATGATCAACGCTTCATTTTTCTTTCTGGATAATGCTAACATACCTATTCACCTGCCCTTTCCTTGTTTAGTTTTAGAAGTTGATAAATAGGATATTTTACAGAATACTGTTCTCCTTCTGTAATGATCTGACAAGCCTTCTTACTTTCACCGCCTATTACGATGGGAGCCCTTAGATTAATTGTCATATTCTCTACCTGTTTTGGTACTGTGATTGTAACCAACACCAGCATATCATCCGGAT
>JAAYYM010000566.1 GCA_012515365.1 Clostridia bacterium | reverse complement strand
TTTGCTCAGACATGCTGCTTTTGCTGTTTTGGTGGCGTCATAAGGCTCCTTCCAATGAGCTTCTATGTATTGCTTGCCTAAATTAATTTCTTCTTTTCCCCAGTATATTTTTTTATGATAAAAACTGTCCTGGAAAGTTCCATCTTCTTTCTGGTATTTTCCAAAACGGATATCCATCAGAAGATCATGTTCTGCTACTCTGCAGGTATTGATTTCACCCTTCTCAAGAATATCAAGAGCCATCATAAACAGTCTTATCAAGTGCATGGCATGCTTATTCAGATGAAGATCATCCTTCTTCTTATTTCGCTTGCCAAGCTTCTCATAATCACGAACCACATTTGCCATTGTATTCCACATACTTGCATAATCTCGAAGTGGATAATGTGCCATGTTAGCATTTACAAAAATCTCTGTTTCAAGTTCCGGATTCACTGCCTTATCGATAAAGATTTCAAGGCTTCCATTCTCAAAATTCTTATAGCTTGTATTGAATCCATGCATGGCATTCTTCACAGAATTAAAGATATGCTGCTCTTTTTCACTCTGAGGAAAAGTATCTCTCGCCAGGGAATAGTTAGAAACAGTGATCACACCGTCCCGGTTTTAACCCAGTTATCATATAGCAACCAAACCATCGATACACTGATTAATCAACTTGAAACCTACAATATAGTCCGAAAAGAAACTGTTCGAAATCAATTGCTAGAATTAAAATCAGCATAGTCTCAACAGCAACAAAGAGAGGTGCTTTGACCTCTCTTTGTGTTATTCCAATCAGACATTACATACACTGCCATAGCATCATCTCTTACTCAATCTTTGTAACTTCATCAATTCTGCAGTGAAAATTTTCGACATCTACATCCTCATGGAAATGTCCAAAATACCACTCCTTAAAATCAACTTGATCTGCCACCTGTTGAAAGAACCTTACCTGTTCAAGTGCTGCATCATGGCATTCATATCCAAGTTCAGTTATTACTTCATAAGGACCAGTATGTGAAATTATATAATCAACCTTGTAGTCACATGCTTCAAGATTCTTCCATGCTTCGTCATATTCCTCCTGGGATGGAATCTCCTCTTCAAACCATGTGAAACCCAAATCCCGGTAAGCTCTGTCTATGGAATATGCACCACCAAATACAAAGAATCTTTTCTCATCAATTTGGTAAACTTGTCCTCGCATCAAGTGAATAATGCCCGGCTCTATAATATGAACCTTCCCGCCATTCCACTCATCAATAGAATACGAATTTAATGCATCGAACTGCTCATGATTACCGTCTGCAAACAGAATTGTCATCGGTAGTTTTCTAAGATACTCTCGTATAGCAGTCTCCTGTTCTTTACTAAACCCGCAAATTCCAGTATCTCCACAAATAATCAAATAGTCCTTTTCATTTAAGTCATCCCGTTCAATAAACTGATCTAGCTTATTAATATCAAGTGTAGAATGAATATCTCCACATACAAAGATGCTCATATATAATCCCCTCCCTCTATGTCCATACCTATATTATTCTTCATAAAAGTTTCATTTCCTTTTGAAATCATCTGCTGTATCTTAAAAAATTGGGTTCTTTCACCCTCCCGCACACATTCATTTTTATCTTCTGAATCTCAAATTACAACTATCATGTAAACAGCCATAAGAAGCACAACGTCTAACATAAGCATCACCTTTATGTATCCCAGTTTGAAATCCAGCTTGCGTTTTGCTTCAATATACCAATCTTGTGCTTTGATCTCGGCTTCAATCTCAGCTTCCCACTTCTTTTGTATTCGCTTTTTTTCTACCTTAAAATCAATAATCTCTGCCATTAGCCTTGCAGCTCCTAATCTTCTAAACCAGGTATATCTTTTCCCATTAATTCATGATCTATAAGAATCTTTGTTGCTTGAAAGTAATCTAAATCATCATGAATATAAAACACAATCGCTTTACATACATCAGAAATCTGTTGGACACTATAATTAAGAATATGATTCATCGCCTCATAAAAAAATTCATCTAGAAGTTCGTACCTTATTAAACACCCATTAAAAATATCACCATTCTCTTCATCAAGAATAAACGAGTGATCGAATAGCGTATCACAATCATACTCCAGATTCATATTCAGATAATTGACAATTCTTGCTCCTCTTATAGCCTCTTCTTCAGTATGTACTATCGGTTGGCAATAATAAGACTGACAATACAAATGTTCCTCCTTAAAACGTATACTTGTCTCAATATAACCACCTATAACATCTGGAATCCTAGTATATAAATATAACGTATCTGATGCATCTATTCTCATCGGTTTTTTCTCTTCATTT
>JAAYYM010000565.1 GCA_012515365.1 Clostridia bacterium | reverse complement strand
TCCTTTGCTTTTGCTAATAAAGCTTTGCAGGAAACCCGTCCCTCTGTAATGTTTAGCTCACCATGAGCCGTTTTCGGACCGGTCAGCTGAAATGCCTTTGGTTTCTTTTCTGTTTTTTTAAATTCTTTTTTATAGTACTTTGTAAATCCATCTGTTTCCTGATCCTGCACAGTCATATCCGGTTCTGTAAAAGATACATCAGGGAGCTTCGCTTGTGGATAACGGCAAACCAAATAATTTCTAACAAGTTCCCTTAAGAACTGGCTGGCACCCGTACCATCTGTCAGGGCATGAAACACCTCTAGATTGATTCGATTTTTATAGTAAGTAACCTTAAACAGCAAAGTCTTTTTATCATGGTGATACAGTAAAAGACATGGCTGGGTATCTTCTTCCTCAACTACTGGTCTTAAATTGCTCTGTTCCATGTAAAACCAAAATACCCCTTTTCGTAATACAGACAGAAACATCGGATATTTTTTAATGGTAATATCAAGTGCATCCTGTAAAGCATCAGGTTCTATAGGATCACAACATTCGCAATAAAAGCGAAACACACGTGTGTCTCTGTGACTGCTGGTTGCCGGAAAAATTTTTGCTGCATTATCTAGTTTTCTCCAACGATCTCTGCTAAGACTAAACACTATTTTTTTCCTCATTTAAAAACTGATTGATAATTTTAAAGCTTTCTTCTACATGTAAATACTTGATTCCCAAGGCGAAAAAACCATGAAGTGCATCCTTAATGCGATGTACACTAACTTCTACTCCAGCTTCTAAAAGCCGTTTTCCATATGCCTCTCCTTCATCACGTAAGGGATCAAACTCTGCTGTTATGATCAAGGTACGTGGCTGATGAGAAAGATCTTCTGCAATCAGTGGCGCAAAGTATGGATTCTGACGATCCTCTTGCGTATTCTGATACAAGTCTAGATATTGAACGAGTTTTTGTCTGGTCAATAGAAAATCTGTTCCATTGTCTGTAACAGACTGATAAATCGAGTGTTCAGAATAATCATTATTCAAAGCCGGATAGATTAGAATCTGCCTTTTAGGCATGAATTCACCTCTGTCTCTTGCCATTAATGACAGCGCTGCTGTCAGATTACCTCCTGCACTGTCTCCGATAATTGTAATGCGGTCCGGATCCACATTCAGCAGAAACCGGTTTGTATAAATTGCTTTTGCAACCGCATAGCAGTCATGTAACCCTGCCGGGAAAGGATGCTCTGGTGCAAGACGATAGCTGACAGATACTACCACGTGCCCTGTGTTTTTAGCCAAAGCTGCACACACTCTGTCATAGGTTTCTACGCCCTCCGTAATCCATCCACCTCCATGCATAAACAAAAGAACCGGGAGCGTATTGCCACTCATCCCTTCTATACGTAAAGTGTCTTCTGACGGCATGTAAATACGAATCGGAACTTCATGCCCATCATTATAAATCTTTGTATCAATTGTTTTATAAAAGGGTTTCATCGGATCAATCGCTTTTATATTTGCAAATACTCTGGAGGAAGTAACATGTATTTCTCCATAAGAAAGCGCCTTTAATACAGTTCTCATTGCCTTATTTATCGCCACAGAATTTACCCATCTTCCCATACCATATGGAAATCCTTTTCTATATTAAAGATATCATTTTTGTAATTAAATGTATATGTCTATCGTTACTTTTCACTAAACTGATATAATACTTTTTCACCCTGCATCGTATAGGCTACTATATTTTTTCCATTCTCTTTTGCAAAATACAAATTCTGATCCGCTTCTTCTATCACATCCATATTAGATTTTCCATCTGCTACACCCAGGCTGATCGTTATTTTTTGCTCATAATCCCATTCTGATCCTGCAACCGCACGTCTGATTTCCTCTGCTACCCATAATAGCTTTCCCATAGAATCATTGTGTATCATTACGACAAATTCTTCTCCTCCATAACGAAAAGAAGCGGTTTTTTCATGCTTCATTGACTTAAGAATTTCCCCCATTCTTTGAAGTACGATATCTCCCTGCAGGTGTCCATACGTATCATTAATTTTCTTAAAATCATCAATATCTATCATAATCACACAGTAAGGCTTCTTCAGGAGTCTGCATAACCCCATGTATTCATTTAAGGCACGTCTATTCCAAACTCCGGTCAGAGCATCTATATGGTTTTGTCTAAAGAAAAATGCAACAAACCCCACCAGAAAAATAAGTATAACCGTAATCACACAAATCTGACTGTTTCTTTGTTGTAATTCCAATTTAGTGGCTCTTATTGCCTGCTGTTCATCCATAGCACTCATAAGCTGCCCGCCAATCAGACTGGAATACTCATCTGTCTGCATGTCCGTAACAATCAAATATGCCTCATTAATTTTCTTAAGCATGAGCTCTTTTTCCATCTCTTTAGAAGGAGGCAGTTCTTTCATCAGATATAACAATGTATTCAGTTCCATTTTCCAGTATCCGTTTTTTTCACAATAGGTACAGTAAGTACCAATCAAATGCCCACCATGTGCTGAGTCCTGATTGTATGCTGCAAGCTTAACGGCTGCCTCATAATAAGGGATGATGAAATCTCTGATCAGGAAATCTCTATAGATCGTTGCATCAAATAATTCACTATCCTGATAGAATGTAATGATCTGCTCTGCATCTTGATAGTTGCCCATACCGAAATGGATATTCGCATAAACTGCATCGTTCATTGCACGATAAAATTCCTGATAATAACCTTCCGGTTCTCTCTCTAAACATGCATCTGACAATGCAAGCTGGGCAAGAGCCTCCTCATAGTCTCCATTTCTACAGTATACAAGTGCCTGCATACGATATACATAACTCTCAACCTGTACGTTATCAAGTTCTGGAACAGCGCTCATTTCATAAATGCCATCTAGCATATCTTGAGCCTTTTTCAGCGAGCTGTTGTTTACATAATAGTTGGTCAAATCTGCATAGATGTTGGCTGCAGTATCTTTTCTTCCGGCGGTTTTCAAATAGTAAAGGGCATTTCCAAGACATCTGTAATACCCTAGCGTATCGCCTTCAAACTGATAGAAATTCGACAGTCTTTCATACAAAAGTCCTTTGTCTATGTCAGAAACATATGGATCATCCAGCCATCTACTCATGATTTGATATTCTTTTTCCCAGTCCTCTTTATCATAGTGCAGACTATCATTGATGTATGTCTGAATCTGCTCACTATTTTCCTGTTCCTTACTTTTTCTATATGTTCTTGGAATCAGTATCACACCCGCTGCCAGTAAGATGACAATGATATTACATACTATGATTCTTACTTTTCTACTCTTCATTTGTATGATCTCCCGATAATTCCCTTGTAAAACTGATTTGCTTATCTTTTATTATACATTTCTCTTAGCAGGAAAGCAATCAATGAGAACTTCCCCTAAATAAGAATCTGTATGAATTACACGAAAGGACATATCAAACGCAATGCGATGAAACAAACTCACTGAGCGGCTGATATGTCCTTTCATTATTATAACTATCCCATCACTTTAAAATTCACATCACCAAAGGCTAAAATTCTAATTCACGTTTTTTGAATACCCATACCGTACACAGATAGCCCACTATGATATATAGGAGGATACCTATCAATGCCCCTGCATTAACGCGACCCATCAGGATATGAGACTGGAACGTTTTAACTAAAGAGCTTAGCAAATAGTGATCCAGATTAAATTTTGCAAGTACCGGCAATGAAAAAATCAGGTCAGGAATCGCTGCAAATACAGTGATGCAAATTCCCAGATATGTAAGTGAACCAATACTTGAATTCTGCGTGAAGAACATCAAAATCATGGTCAGACTAGTATATCCTACAATACTATACCAGACACTGAGTATAAAGGCCAAGATCTCTTTTACCTGCTCAATATTAAGCCCTGCTCCTAGTATTCCTCCCAGAGAAAAGGCTATCACGCCAAAGAGCACAAGGTCAAAAAATACAAGAATAATCACTTCAAGCAGTTTACTCAGAATGACCTTTTTTCTGGAGATCCCGATACCGATTGCCACCTGCATGGTCTTTGCCTTAAAATCGTCCGCAAATACAGATACTATCTCAATAAATCCAAGCAGAATTGTCAAGATTCTGGTGTACGCCTCAACATTAGTTGTAAAATTAATCGAATTCCAGTCCTTGATATACGTTCTGACAATAATAATCACAAGGATTGCAAAAATACCTGTCATTGCAATCAGTCGCGGTATACGCTGAGTGATTCTCTTTAAATCCGCAAGTATGTAATTACGCATCTTCTTTCCCTCCTAACAATTCAAAGTAGTAGTCTTCCAGGCTTCTTGTATCCTGTTTCTCATCCAGTATCTGAATACCTGCTGCTTCCAGCACCTGTTTTGCACGTTCTACATCATCCACTGTCACACGAACGGATTTTTCCTTCACTTTCAAATCATCCTGTGTAATTGCCTTTGCCATAGCACCACTGTTCACAATTCCGAAACGATGCGCTGTATTCTGTAATTCACCCAGAATATGAGAAGATACAACAATGGTCATATTGTATTCCTCATTCAACTTCTGAATCAGATGTCTGACATCTGCAATACCTTGCGGGTCCAGACCATTGGTAGGCTCATCGAGTATGAGTATCTCCGGACTTCCCATAATTGCGTTGGCAATTCCAAGACGCTGGCGCATTCCCATCGAATAGTTCTTATAATGACTCTTAACCCCATCCAGTCCCACAATTTTCAATACACGGTCTACTTCACTCTTATCCTTGATCCCTCTCAGTACACGGTAATATTCCAGATTCTTACGTCCACTTAAATATGGAAAGAAATTAGAACCTACCAAAAATCCAATTTTGCTTCTGCCTGCTGCAAGATTCTCCTTATGTCCACCAATTTCAAGTTCACCTTCCTGATACTCTGACAGTCCAAGTATAATCTTGAAAATCGTCGTCTTGCCTGCACCATTCTTGCCAACCAGACCATAGATGTCGCCTTTATCAATCTGCAGATTGACATCATACAATACCTGATGCTTTCCATAGCTTTTCTGTACTCCCTTTAAGGAGATCACTGCTTCGCCCATATCTTTATCCTCCCTTTCTTCTACCATACCAAAATTCTCTGCTCTGGTGCCAGATACATACCGTCACCCGGCTGTATATCAAAGGTTTCATTAAACTTGTCAAACTGCTGCAGGGTCACGTTAGTTCTTAAGAAACATAAAGGATGTTCATCCTTCAGATATACCTGCTGTTCCATCAAATAGGTTGATTTACGTCGCCACAGCTCTGCATAGGAAATAAAGAATTCTTCATAATCAAACTCAGGCTGTTCCTCTGCAATGGCGAGCATGCACTTCACGCCACCCATATCAGCAATTGCTTCTCCTGCCACCTGCGAACCGGGATAAACAACTGCTCCCGGATATGGAGTGATTACATTATAGAAATTCTCCAGTTTCTTAGTTCGAAGCTGGAAGTTCTGTATATCATCCCTGCTCCACCATCCGACATGTCTGCCATTTTGATCAAACTGTGCGCCTTGATTGTCAAATGCATGCGTAATCTCATGTCCAATCACAGTTCCTATTCTGGCAAGATTCTGTTCATAAGGTGCATTCGCATCATACATAAATTCGTTTGCAAGAAGTCCTGCAAAGATATTAACCGAATTGTCATTGCATAAATAGTAGGCATTGCAGAGCGTAGTCGACATATTAGCCATATCCCATTCCTGTCGGTTTACAGGCTGATTGACTTTTGACTTTGCCTGCTTTTTATTAAAGTCATTGATGGCTGCCACGGCATCTATCAGTGTACCATTCTCTTTTCCCTCAAACTTCAGGGGTGAATAGTCGACAAAGTTATCCGGATAGATCGCTCTAACACAGATGTTATCAAGTTTTTCCACTGCCTTTTGACGTCCTTCTTCAGACATCCACTCTGCGTTAAGAAGCATTTTTCGATAATAGTCAAGGCTGTCCTGAATCATTGCCAGAACATCTTCCTTCTGTTTAGCCGAACAGTATTTTGCAACATACACTTCATCCAACACACCCGGAATATACTTTCTGATATAACCATTCAGTAGAAGTTTCTGCTCCTGTTCCTTCTTTGTCTGCGCCTGTTCCTCAGACGATGGATCTGTTCCCGGATTCGTTGATTCGTCTTTCTGTTCAGTAATCAGATCTTTTCTTGTCCTGTAAAATTCATAGCTTTCTCTGTCTAGTAATGGCATCATGGCATCCAAAGTATGCACGATATAATAAGACTTCAGTTCTTCCAGATACTTCTGCTTATACAGCCTGCCTACCTCCTCTACATACTCAGGCTCCCAGACTGTAAATCGTTCTGATTGATCGAATCCATAGTGTTCTAAAATATTCTGAATCGGATAATCACCTGCCAGCGCTGTCAGCTCTTCGTATGTATAGGAATTATTAGATTTCTCATAATATTCCGGTAGTTGCGATTCATATGAACCTACTCTTTTATCTACCAGTCTGCCCTCAAGGCGGTAATTGTCTTTCAGTATCTTCCTGATATCCGCAGCCGGATATCCAAGTGCACCCAGCAGATAGCGGACCCGTTCATTATTATGTTCCTTATAATAAATTCCCTGTTTATCTATATTACGATATTCATACTGGGTTTTCATGGTCATCTGCATGCCCGGGCTCAGATGAACTGTATTGTTTCCCTGACCTGTTATATCTGCCGAGACATCCATTTCCACCAGATAACTCAATGTAAAATTCATACCATTCTCATTAAGCAGATAAGCTGTCATATCTTCTATTGTTTCAATATTTCGAATCGCTTCCACATATGGACGAATCGGCTCAACCCCCTGCTCATTCCGATAGTCCCAGTCACCTGCAAGCTCCGTGAAATCGTGCAGCAATTTCTTATTATGCGCTAATTGAGCTGCATCCATTCCTGTCGGATTTTCACCATTTTCTTCTTCCTCAGTCGTTGTTTCGCCCCAAAGGATTTCGCGGATACGTTCCATGAGCAGTTTTTCATTTTCCACAAAGATATTCGCATCTTGTGTTTTTTCATCAAGCTTAGTCTCTAAGATCCAGTCACGATTTACTGCTGTAAAAAAATCATCTTTGAGATTCACTTCTGTGTTTTCATCAATTGCATGCTCAATTTCAGAATTAATCCATTTCGAACTTGCGGATATTGTTTTTCCTGTCACAATTGGCTGATAGTTCTCAAGTGGATTCTTACAGCCGGTAAGCATCACGAGCACGAGAAGACTTGCAATCAGCCGCATGAGACCTTTCTTTCCTTTTGTCATTTGTACTCCTCCTTTTCTGTTTACGGACTCGGCTGTTGTTGTGTAACACAATGAATCATTCCACCATAATAAAGCAAGTTAGCACAATTGATTCCGATTATGGTTCTGTCCGGATAATATTTCCCGATTATCTCAAGTGCAACAGCGTCATTGGGGTCCGAGTACTGTGGTACTAGAACAACTTCATTTCCTATATAATAATTTGTGTAACTTCCATAATATTTCTGCTGAACACCGTATGTCGTAATCACATTTTTCGTTAGCGGAAGATAAACAAGTTCATATGCCTGTCCCTTTGCGTTTTTCGCAGTACTAATGATATCCCAGTCGCTTTCGTTCGAAACATTTCTATATAAGTTTTTGTACTCTTCTTTATTACAAACGAAAATCTGATGATCATTTATAAATCTGGCAATGCCGTCAATATGTGCATCTGTTTGATCCTCACCGACTGCTCCTTCTATCCAGATAAAGTTTGTAACTCCCAGATACTTACGAAGCGTGGTCTCAACCTCTGCAAGCGTTTTATCTGGATTACGATTTTTGCTGGCAATCGAACTTTTTGTTGCCATAAGCGTACCTGCTCCATCACATTCGATAGAACCTCCTTCTAGCACCAATTCCGGAATTTGAATAATATCAAATCCATAAGCATCAGCTACTGCCTGTGCAAGTCCATTGTCCTTGTCATGCGATTGCTTATTGCCCCATCCATCAAATTCAAAATTCGCAATCACATTCTTTTGATTTTTTTGATCATGCACAAAAATTGGTCCTATATCCCTCGCCCATATATCATTTGTTTCATAAATAAAGAAATCAACCTGACTCATATCGACATTTTCAGCAACAAGCAATTCTTCGATATGAAGCTTTTCTTCATCATTATAGGCAACAATATGAACCTTCTCCCCTGTATGAAGTGCCTTTGTCATAGCAACCCAGATACTCTCAAGGCTATCCCTATAGGAGGGGGCATTTTCCGGTACTTTATAGTATTCGAATGCTGCTGTGTGGTTATGTGGCCATACCAGCCAGGTTCCCTCATGCATATGCTCCTCAGAAACATATTCATATTCCGCAGACTTTTTGGCGCATGCCGTGAGTCCAAATACCAATACAATGAATAATATGCAAAAGTAGCATTGCTTTCTTTTTCTACTCAACTGCCGCTTCATTTCATTCATAGTTCTCATCCTCCACCATCATTCTAAGTTAATCCAAATTGATATCTGTCTTTTTCCAATCCTTCCCTGACAGAAGTCTCATCGCTATCAAGATTACCAGATTAACGATCAGTGATTCACTACCATAAACCATAAAATAAGGTTCCATAGAGAGCAAAGCAATCAATACTGCAATGCCAAGAAGTATTACACAATGCTTCTGCATCCAGTATGCTTTCAAAGAACCAATGCCGTCCTGTTTACTGCTGATATAGAATACATCCGCACACAATACTCCGATGAGTGCAATCAAACCAAGTATATATGGCATAAATTTAAAGATTGCTGCAACGATTGTATTCCCAAGAAACATAATATCGCTCAATATATATGCCAATAATATATATGTCATGATCAATAGACAAAAAGAATTTAACAGCATAAAAATCGTACCTGCAATAATATTCTTCGTAGAACTATTCTTGTTCTCGCCCTCATACTGTGGTTTCTTCACACAATTTTCTTTAAACTTTCTTCCAACATGTTCAAAGGTGGAAGTGATTGCATGCTGCGGACAAGCTGTTTTACAGTTTCCACAACGGATGCATTCCATACTGTTCGGTGTTTCCCATACCTTGATATCCATATTACATGCCTTTTGACAGGCACCACATTTGATACACGCATCTGAATCCACTTTGTAGCGATAAAGTGAAATCGGATTGCATAGTCCATATAATGCACCCAGCGGGCACAAATATTTACAAAATGGTCTGTAGGCTTTCACTGATAATATCAAAAGGAAGATTAACAGAAATAACTTCCAAAAAAACCTGCCTCCGATGGCTGCCTGCAAATTCGGATTCAAAATTACTAACGGAACCCCTGCAAATAACGTACCGCTCGGACATATGTATTCGCAGAACCATGGCTGACCCAAACCTGTCACATCTTTCACGATAGAGGAAAGCAGAAAGACAAATAACACCAGAATGACATATTTCAATTTCTTCAAATATTTATGTCCCGGCAGATTCTTAATCTTCTTAAAAATCGGAATCTTATAAAGCAGGTCCTGCACCAGTCCGAAAGGGCATAACCAGCCACATACAAAGCGGCCCATAAAGGCACCCACTGCCATAATAAATCCGAATACATAACAGGAAACAGTAAACTGTCTGCTATTCAGTACCGCCTGCAAGGATCCAATTGGGCAGGCATTTAATGCTCCCGGACAAGAATAACAGTTTAAGCCCGGTACACATATTTTTTTGTTATTACCTCTATATATTTTTCCTTGTATATAGCCCTGTGCATATCCATTGGTCAGTGCGAAAAAAGCTGCCTGTATCCAATGTCTGAAATTTTTCTTATGTGTGATTTTCTCCATAGCCGCTCCTTATCCTATCCCAATACACTGCAGACAAATGTCAACCGCCTTATCAAATACAACTGTTGCCTCTCCATTTCCTGCGCCAATTACAATCAATAAAATCCCTGCTCCAAGAACTAATAATCCCAAAACACTTTTCTTCATATCTGCATTCAGTCTCATTGTTCTCCTCCTATATCTTCAAGAATACCATCTATTTCATTTTTCCAGCCGGCCTTGTCCATGGCTCCACTAATGACCTTTAGAATATTCCCGTCACGGTCTACGAAATAAGTTTCTGGGACACCAAGGATCTGATCTGTCATCTCAGTAAATCCGGCTGTCGGGTATGTCTGCATAAAGTTCTCTCCCTTTGTGCTTATAATGTGAAGTGCTTCCCGAAGCTTTTCGTCATCCACGACACCTTTTTTTTGTACATCCTCACACACGCCAATAAACTGTACTCGGCCCTCATATTCCTTTGACAGTTCATTTAATGCAGGCATTTCCTTAATGCAGAAGGTACAGGTAGTTCTCCAGAAATTAATAAGTGTCAAATCATAATCCTTCAAATTCTCCGCTGTGATATGCCCCTCCTGATCCAATGTATTCAAATCAAGTTTCGTAAAATCTGCATCTGCAACTCCCTCTGAGCCCTCGCTGCGTGCACCCTCACTTTGAATGATTCGGATTGTACAGATAACCGTGAAAAAAAGTAAAACAATAATTGCAGTGTTCTTCAATACCTTATACTCTGTATCTGATACATATAGCCACCTTTTATATGCTTTCTTCTCTTTCATCTACACATCACTCCTTTTTCTTTAAACAATAACGTACTGACAGCACCAAAACAGCCACAGAATCCTTTTATCATACTGATTTTGTCATGTAATATGGCGCATGGACAGCTCTGCCCAGCTATACTGTTTCATATATTCTCCCTGATAGCTGTTTATAACTGTCTGATTTCCTTTTAAATACTCATAGTAATCGCATTCCAGTTTATCCGGATAGATGGCAAACTGATTACGCTTGCTGTAGAATACCTCTTCTGCCTGACACTCCTGTAAGGCTCTTCTAATATCCGCAATCAGATTACGCAGATAGTGCTTATTTTTATCTGTCTCAATAGAATCCTCCCACAGAATTGCACATAATTCACCTGTATTTGCTGCTGCCCCTTTCAGGTCTACCAGATATGCAAAAACCTCTTTTGCCTTGCCCCTTGCAAATACGACCGGCTGCCCCTTATGGAATACCTCAAAATTTCCAAAACACTGTACCTTTAATTTTGGTTTTTCCTGGGGTGGCAGGTGGCGTAGATTGGCAAAAGCCTTCTCAACATGCTCGTTTTGCAGAGGCTTCATCAGGTAACCACTCGCATACAGCTTAAACGCATCGAGGGCATATCCCGCATAAGCAGTCACAAATATAATGTTCATGTCCGGATTCAGTTCTTTTAACCGCTTGGCAAGGTCCAGTCCGCTCATACCAGGCATCTCAATATCCAGCAGTGCCACATCAATCTGCTCGTTCTTTGCTGCCTCCAAAGCGCCTATATAGTCCTCTGCTGTAAAGATTCCTGCCTCCGGCCGAACTTCTTCCACAACTTCTTTTGTCTCCTCTAAAACCATATGCTCATCATCGGCAATCAATATATTCATGAATGTTCCTCCTCCCTCGATTCCTCTAAGGAATAGCGGATCGGTATCCGTATCAGTACAGTCGTTCCCTGTGTCGGAATACTTGAAATCACGAGCTGTCCACTGCACATCATTTCAATCCGGCTTGTTACATTGGCAATTCCCACATGGTTTTTTCCGTCCTTCATGATTTCATCTATCAAAAAACCCACACCATTATCTTCTATTTTGATAACATAGTCCTTGTCTTCTTTGTATGTTGCAATTGTCAGACAGCCACCCTTTAGTTTCTTACGAATTCCATGACACACCGCATTTTCCACAATTGGCTGTACACTCAGCGCCGGAACCATGAAACTCATTTCCTCTATTTTGTATCTTACCTGCAGTTTATCTCCGAATCTCTTTTGTTCCAGATAGAGATAATTCTTTACGGTCTCCAGTTCCCGTTCAAATGGAATTCCCTGTCGTAATGTCAGAGCCTCCATGCTTTCCCTCAGATATCCGGAAAAATGATCAATTGTCTCTACTGCCTCTGCAGTATCTCTCTTGCATAGATGTCGAATTGTTACCAGACTATTAATCAGAAAATGAGGCTGTATCTGATTAATCAGAATTCTGGTACGACTGTCACTTAGTTCTATTTCTTTACGCATCAATTCATTTTTTTGAAACATCAACGCTCTTTCATGTTCTGCATAAATCACAATATAATAAAGCAGTACCGAAAATGTCGTACCAAGATAAAATGAAAGAACATCACACCAGATCTGCAGAATGCATCCAATCAGCGGGAATACAGCATATAGCAGTAATACAATCGTATCTGCAGTGCCAATCTCCTTACGATACTTAAGTACCAGCAGCATGTCTCCAATTAATAAAACAACTCCAAACATCTGGCTCACCCAGTAGTAATCGCCATAGTGAATGAGACCATTTTCATCAAAGTAAACGAGTAGTCCGCTAAACATCCCTGCGATCCATAAAAGTAATATTGCCACACAATACCCTCTTACAAACTGATTGATCCAGTGTGGTACATGGGTCTTCTCCGATATGTAAGAAGTCAGACAGTATGTAAACAATGCAAATATCACGCAGCCAAGTGCATAAGTTATTACATACAAAATCTGAACAATCAGAATATAGGCCACCTTATCAATCCATAGCCAGATCATAGCATCACATAGCAGCATAATAATGTGTGCTCCTAACAGGATCAGCATATACCGACGGCTCATTTTTTTTTCTCTGTATCCAATCAAACCACCCAGCAACAACAATGCACATATAACTGCTGCAAATAATTCCATGCCTGCACTTAAAAGTTCCACGCATCTGTCAAGTGTTATCATTTCCATCTAAGTTAACCTTTCACTTTCTCACAAGAAACCATATTTTCTGATACTTTACTATTAAGATACCATAGAAACAGCATCAAAACAGCACTATACTTTCATTTATTGAAAATATAGTGCTGCATCACCGATTAGTTCATATTTTTCTTTCTTATTCTCTCTTTAGATATATAAAATCCCTTAACTGAACACCCTGCTCTTCCACCGCCTGCACAGGCACATGCGCACGCACAGGCACAAGCGCACCCGCCGCCTCCACTGCCACCGCGGGAAACCCTACTTCTATAATAGTGACGTCCCATACCACTGTGCACAGAGTAATAGTCTTTCTCTCCTAATTTCTTACGAAAGAGAATGACAACTACAATCAAAAACACCGGAGCCCCTAAATATAGAAAGGCAACTATGAAACCTGCCTCTATTTGCTCTTTCTTTTCTATTCCGACACGATATTCATCTGAAAACCGATATAACTTATTATTATATTCGACTTGGATTTTCATTCGTTCGCCGGGATACAGATCTGATTTTTCTGCAATATAATATCCCTCTTTACACTCTGCATCAGAGGTCATCCCATTTTTTGCTTTCCAACGTATCTGCATGTGGTCTATATAGATATCTGGAAACCAACCCGGAGTAAAGGAGTAAAAATAGGTCTCACTGCCCATCCGAAACATCTCATGTTGATGAATGGAAAAATCAATGGTCAGAATTTCTCCTTTTCGATACATGCGATCCAGATCAATTCTCACATAATCCCCTGACTGTCTCATATAGGCAATCCGTTTAATATTATCGCTCAGTGCTGTTATCTCTTCTACTGCATCATTGGGAATCCCAACCTTAATCCATGTCAGAGGACCTTCTGACTCACTATCCAGCACTTCCCATACAATGTGGTATGTAATCAGTAAAGATCCGTCATCATAATGATCCACTTCAATCGTGTAATCATGTATCTGATCCAGATTCTGCGCCATTGCCTTGGTTTGCAGCATTACACACCCTAGCAGCAGAAGCAGCACAAATAGAACACCCTTTTTCAGTTTCATGATCTGTCTCCTCCCTAGTGTAATATGTCTTCTCGCAGTGGACATATCTGCGTCATCTGAGCTGCAAATTTCCTTTGTTTTCTGCATGCCTGACTATTCCAGATCTTTGTAAAGGATTCCTTTCGCATATCACCTAATGCAATACCGCTGAGGGCACTCTGGCACGGAACAGCTTTTCCATCCGGAGTAACAGCCATATTACTGAGGCAAGCTCCGCAAGAGGGCACCTGCAGCCCCAGCTCCTTTAGCTTATCAGCCTCTATCCAGCCAGGTGAGGTAAACTGAATCTCCATATCGTTTTCACGACAAAATGCTGCTGCCGCCTGTAAAATCTGATAGAGTTCTTCCTTAGAAAGCCACATCTTTTCTGAGGCAGCCTCCTTTGCATTACCCGTTACAATCATGCCGGAGCAGGTTACAAAACGAACCCCTAACCGGTGCAAAAATGAAAGTGTCTCTACATAATCTGCATTCAGACTACAAAGTGGTGTATTGATGCTGACAGACAATTGACCATCCAATGCATTCCTAATCCCCTGAAGC
>JAAYYM010000564.1 GCA_012515365.1 Clostridia bacterium | reverse complement strand
TTTTTGGAATACAAATGAATAATCTGTTTTCCCACGATAGAAATCCCGAATCAGATTCTTACAGGAAAAAGTTTTTCTCATCTGTCTGTATTCTTCCTCCGATACAAATATCGGTTTCATTTTGTCCAGCAGATCGGCAAGCTTTGCATTCTCTGGAAGATCTAGTCCATAATCATTTTCTCCGACATACAATTCCCGCATGTCTTTTGATAAATTCCATTCTCCTTTTCCAAGCAGATTATAGGTATCTGCTTGTTCTAGCATCTCAAACTGCGCTTTATATTGAAATTCACGTATTTTCTGCTCTGTAATATCAACACAGATACCGATATAACTTGCCGGCTGTTCATTTGCATTTGTTACCATAGGTGAGAGAATAATGCGAAGCCAGAGATATCCTATCCGCTTTTTATTTTTCACCTGTACATCTGCCTGTACGGTTCCACTTCCTGCTAATGCAGACTCATAAAGTTTGCGAAAATCATCCTGTGAGTCTGGGTGAACATTATCATCTTCAAAAAAAGATTCCGGCACATGCTCGATGACACTGTCAAAACCAAACTGCATAACAGCATCATCTGTCTGAAAAATCGTCCTGCTCTTGCAGTCAAAGATCCATATCACACATTTAAGCCCTTTCATTGCTGCACCGAGCAAGGCATTTGCCTGTTTGTACTGCTGTTGTCCAACCATTTCAGCGTGAATATCTGTATAAGAGCAATAAATCGTTATGACATTATATTTTCTCAAAACAACACGAGCGTTTAGCTGGAGCCATATATAGCTCCCTTTTCCATTCAATACACGGAATGAAATCGATATCTGATCAGCGTTTTCTTCTACAATGGTGTTGAACATTTTTTTAACATTTAAAACATCCTCAATATGAATCGCATTTAAGAACATTCCGCCACCAAAGCTTTGACGCTCTTCTCTAGTCGTGCCAAGCATATTGTAATATCCATCATTCAGATAAACCAAATATGGGGTTCCGGATATGATTTTATAGATCCCCACACCTGATGGCAGGAAATCCAGCAGCTTTTGATAAAAGCTGGCATCATCTATACCAATATTCATTTGTTCGTCTGGCACATATCCAGACTGATCATCCGAATTCCGCATTCTGATCACCCCTCACAATTTACTGAATATACCATCAGTTTACACGAATTTGTGAGAAAATTCAATCACTTAATCACAAATGATGTTCTGGTTTCTCCACTAAAATTTCCTATTCCCTTAATAACAACATATGCGCTTTCACTGCTGTCACAGGTTCTGGCGTGATTGTTTTGATAAGAAACTGTATAATCAACGCCCTGCTTCAGTTTTAATGAGCCAAATTTAATCGATACCTTTGGTGTAACCGCAACCCCTTGATAGGTCTGTGCCGCAATCGGAGAAATCTTGGTTTCCTCAATATTACGAGGTTTGATCTCATAAGTTCCTTTTTTTGTTTTAATATAGGAATCTCTCGTATCAAAGAGCTTTTCATTTAATGTAATTTCATAGGAATAATTTCCTGCATTGATGCCTTTTTCAACCTTAGTCTGATAAAAATCTGAAGGGATGTCATATGCATATTCATTCAGCTGAACCAAAGGTTTAATTGCTTTTCCTGTATAGTAGATCGTCTGATTCTGATTGATTTTCACTCTATAATTACCTATATTGCAGGCTTCCGCATAGAGATTTTCTAATATCACTACTGTTCCTTTAAAATTTCCCTTTCCAACGAAACATATTTTCCCGGGACCAGTCTTGTTGAAATTTTTCATAACAATGCGATAATCTCGACCTGGCTCAAGATATGAATATCTGTATCTGAGGCTCACGTTTTCTTCCAACAGATACCACAACTGATTGGTAATATAATTCGGTAAACCACCATCTTCATAATAATCAATATACAAATCCCCCGACTGGTAAGCGGCCAAAAAATCAGCTGGTTTGATTCTAAAATATTTTTTTGCTGTTCCTGCGTAATCTCCGATTCCCTGAATTAAAACTGTTGCCTTTCCGACATTGACATGATCCAGATAGGAAACTTTGAAGTCTGTTCCCTCTACGAGTGTTTTACCCTTGCAGGTTACGCTTAAAGTGCAGTCGCCATCTGCATTCCGGAAAGTCTGTTCTTCACCATTATAGACACAGTTGTGAATTCCACTGATTTGAAATTCAGATGCCAGTCTGTTATGGATCATTCTAAATTTACATGTTTCCTCTCCGGCATCGCCAATCGTACCGCAGTAGTTTCCTAATCCGGTGATCTTCACATAACCTTCGGTATCCTGTGTAGGAGATCCGGTATGATCATAGTACTCGACCTGATAATCTTTTCCCTTAACTAATTTTATCTCTTTATTACTCGGAGCTGTAAACATAACGGTAACCTTTGGTTTTTGTGCCTTTCCGTTGTATTTCACATCCTCCACATGAATGTTAAAGGAAGAAGTATGCAGGTCAATTGGTTCGATTACAAAGGTTTCGTTTCTCTTCCCGGTATATGATCCTTTTCCTGTCAATACCACTTTTGCCGTTCCGGCATTTTTATTCTTTGAGTAAGAGACTTGTAGTCCTGATTTTCTTTCAGTGTAATTCCCGTTTCTGTATTTTTTACTGTAAGCTCCGGTTTCTGTAACAGTGAATTAAACGAATACATAGGCGCACTGAACTTCACTTCTATATGATCGCTGTTGAGTTTTTCTTTCTTGATCTGAAATGTCAGTACCTTACATCCTCTATACGCACCTGTTCCCATCACATAAGCAGTGGCTTTTCCGACTTTGCTGTTATTTTCATATACAACCGAATAAGAGTCACTTGAAAGCGGATTTCCTGTTGCATCTTTCACAGTTACCGCCGGTCTGATCGGCTGACCATCCTGATAGATCTGATCTGGTATCTTTTCAAAACTTAATTTACCAAGCTCCTTACCGCCCTGTATCACAAAAGGAATTTCCACTGTTCCTGCATAAGTACCGATTCCATTGATTTCAATCGTTGCAGCACCTGGCTTCACATTATTATAGTAACGAACCTGATAGTCTTTCCCCTGCGTCAGTGTGGCTGACTGATCCTTCACATAGATCTGCGGTTCAAAAGCGGTAACACCATCTGATGAATATACTTCTTTTTCATCTAAAAGCCCATATTCAAGCTCACTAAGTGACTTGCCTAAAATATCAAAGGTTACCTTCTTAGTCCCTTTAAAATTAATATGTTCGCCCTCTCTCGCCTGAATGATCACCGTTGGCTTTTGTGCTTGGGTCATATCACTTGTCGTAACATTTACATTGTTTTCATATTCGATATCATATTCGATTCCTTCTGTCAGCTTATAATCATCGTAAAACACGGAAACCTCAGGCCTCACTTCCTTTTGATCCTGATATTGGCATGGGGCAACGTGGACACTGACTTCGTCGAGAGGACGCTTTTCAATCGTAAAGTATACTCGTTTCTTTCCTTCTCCATTTTTAATACCTGTAAAGTCAATGTAGGCTTTCTCTCCGGCATTTACATTATTTGAATATGTTGTCGAAAAGCATATGGAACGTGGCAGTTCCTTGTTACGGTATTTATAAGAATAGAAAACTGTGACTTCCTTTCCTGTAAAGACAGGTTGATCTGTGATCGTACATGTTGCCAATGAAATATCAAGCTTATTAATCACATAAGAGAATTCTAACTCTCCGGTATAGTCTCCGATTCCAACAATTTTTGCAACAGACTCACCGGCATAGATACCGTTCTTTACAACCTGAAACTGATAGTCCATTTCCTTAATCAGTTCTGTTCCTTCTACACTCACATTGCATTCCGGAAACTGATTGCCGTCATTATAAAAAAAGCAACAAGGAGATCCCACTTGACGAATACTTGTATTTGACTTTTTGATCGCCTTAGGAGTGATCTGAAAGGTCACTTCTTTACATCCTGAATACGTTCCTAAACCTTGAATCATTAAAACAGCAACACCAGCATGAAGATTATTCTCATAACTCAGCTGATAGTCAACCCCCTCGGTAAGCGTTCTGTCATTTAGCGTTACATTGATCTGCTGTTTAATCGCTTCACCTGTGTATGGATAGTCCTTCACTCCACTAATCACACACTCCGATATGCTGTTTTCGGAAACTGACACATCTTCAATTTTAGTCAACCCTTTGATTCGTGGAGTATAAGTCGATTTACTCCATCCAGTGGATCCGCTTTTGAAAAAAACAGTGTCAGGACTTATCTGATCATAGTATTGATAGCTAGAACACTTATAGTTCTTCGCCTTATATATATAATTACGATCTGACATACTGGTCACACAGATGGCATAAGTATCTCCGGCTTTGAGTGAAACCGGTTCTGCAAGATTGATTGTCAGATATCCTTTATAGCCTGTCTTCACCTGCTGTGATGATACCTGTTCCCCGCTCGTTGGAATATTTCGTTTAGACAGATTTTTATAAATATCTATTCGGAATTCCTGATTTGCATATGGAAGATTAATCCCTACCGCTTTTAAAATCTCTTGTTTTCCATCCTCTGCTCCTGCTGCCACATAAACATTTGCATAACTGCTTCCCTCACTCCAGCCGGCACTGATATTAGCACCCGCTCCATCATAGTGGTAATTTCTATCATAGAAATCCGGATCTGCCATTTCAAACACATAAGCCGTCTGTGATTTCACAGACTCACTTTCATAAGATACCCAGATATATCCGTCCTTACCCCAGTCTGGCGTATCCCCTGTTTTGATCAGCCATGCGCCTGGTTTTGTCGGTTTGTCAATAAAATTATCAATGGGATACGTATCATCCCAGCCAACGATCACACCACTATTCGTTTTTGTTGATTCGGAAGATTCGAGATAATTAACAGCAGCCGTCTCCGTATTAAGATAATAGTTGAATAGATACGAGTATTCATATGGGATAACTGCGCTTCCATACTCCATGATCATTTTCTTTACATAGTCCTGGTCATCCAGATTGACACAAAAACAGTTTTTCAAGCATGATATAAATGATGAAAATTTACAAGTTCAAATAGAAGATAGTTCTTATCAGTATACCGGACAGCGTGTTTGCCCAAAAATATGCATAACAGGAAGCAATGGAGCAGTTTTGGAGGAATATACAGATTACAAGCTTACCTACAGTCGTAATATACAGGCAGGCACAAAGGCAGTCATAAAGGTGATCGGTAAAGGTAACTGGAAAGGCAGCAGAGTGATTCAGTTTTCGATTGATAAAGTGGCTCTTACTGATACGAATGTAAATGTGAAGATCGCAGATGTCATTTATAACGGTAAGGAGCAAAAGCCGAAAGTAACACTAGATTATGTGGATGGAAATGGCAATACGCGAAGACTAAAAAAAGGAACGGATTATCAGATTCAGTATTATGACAATGTTGGTGATCCTTTGGCGACGACTATGGGGTATCTTACGATAACAGGCGTAGGAAACTATGAAAATACCATTGGTCTGGATGCAGAACATAAACTTACATTTCGAATTGCAACAAAGACTTCTGCATCGAAGTTCCGCGTGACAGGAGTTTCTAGCTGCACTTATGATGGAAATGCGCATATATTTGATGGAAAAAATGGTCATGGAGAATTGCAGGTTAAGATTGGCTCAAAAGTGCTCACTAAGGGAGTTGATTATAATGTTACGTATGCGAACAATATCAATGCAGGAACAGGCCTGATTACGATTAATGGAATGGGCGCATATGTTGGAGAAAAGTTGATTACGTTTAGAATTAATCCTCTTGATCTGCAAGAACTATATCGTAATCAAAGCTTAAAATACCTGGGAGATTATTATGAAATTTCATTTCCTTATGTGGGTAACCGCTTGCTAATAGATCATGATTATTACGGACCTCTGCTTGCTTACAAGAGTTTTGAACTATTGCCGCAAGAGGGTTATCAGGTTAGTGGAACTATTTCATCAAAATCGGGTATTCGCACAGGTAATCTTGTTTTTAAAGGTATTGGAAATTACAAAGGGAAGGTCAGTTACCCCTGCTCTGTAAAAAAGGCTGATTTTTACAAGTATTCTTCAAAAATATCGTATAAACAAAGTGGTGATTTTCTCTATACGGGAAGTGAAATCAAACCGCAGTTTGACCTAACCTA
>JAAYYM010000563.1 GCA_012515365.1 Clostridia bacterium | reverse complement strand
CAACTGCAAAAGCACTTTTAACTGCTGCTAATCTAAAATGGACTACGATAGAAGAAGAAAATAATGATACGGTTGCAGCCGGACTGGTGATCAGTCAGAGTTATACGGCTGGTATGACTGTTACAGAGGGAACGAGTGTAGACTTTACGCTTAGCTTAGGCCCGGTAGGATATACCTGTAATTATAGTGTGTATGCACCTGCTGACTACAGCACAGGAAGTGAAGCTGTTGTTGTCTTAGCCAATCAGTCAGGCGCAGAAATCGCACGTTATACGACAAGTACATTCCCATATGCATTGAATCAGACACACATTGTGGGAAGCTCTTCAGGTACGATCACGTTGACTTACCTTAACATGAACGGTCAGTGGACGACATCTGTTCCTGCTAATGTTAATTTTACAAAGGAATGATGTATGCGAGGAAGAATAACGAAGGGGATTGCAGGGTTTTACTATGTGTATGTTCCACACCATGGAATGTATGAATGTAAAGCAAAAGGTATTTTTCGTAAGAATCATCTGAAACCGTTGGTTGGTGATCTGGTTGAAGTGACGGTTTTGGATGAGACTTTGAAATTAGGAAATATGATAGAGGTATATGAAAGAAAAAATCAGCTTTTGCGTCCAACGGTTGCCAATGTTGACTATGCATTGTTGATTTTTTCGCTTGTCAGCCCACAGCCAAATCTGAACCTCATTGATCGTCTGATGATTCGTTATGAAATGCAGAAGCTGCCTATTCTGCTTTGCTTTTCAAAATGTGATCTGGTATCAGAAGAAGAGCAGAAAATATTAAAAAATATTTATCAAAACTGCGGCAGCCAATTGTTTTTTATCAGTGCCAAAGAATCGATAGGAATTGAGGAATTGAGAGCTGCCCTTGACGGATATACGACAACAGTCGCGGGTCCTTCCGGCGTAGGAAAATCAACCTTAATTAATCTGCTGCAGGAACAGGTAGTAATGGAGACTGGAAACATCAGCCAGAAGATAGACAGAGGAAAGCATACGACAAGGCATTCAGAGTTGATTTATGTAGATGACCGGACGTATATCATGGACACACCAGGATTCAGCAGTCTGGAGCTTCCGGATATGGAAAAAGAAGAATTGAAACAGTATTATTATGAATTTGAAGCATTTGAACCAGAATGCCGTTTCAGAGAATGTCAGCATATGCAGGAGCCTGACTGTGCCGTAAAAGCTGCCCTTTTAGAGGGGAAAATTTCAAAAGAGCGTTATGACAATTACAGTCAGTTATACGAAGAACTGAAGAAACGAAGGAGATATTAATATGTATTTTTATTTGGCACCATCAATACTTGCAGCGGACTTTACAAAACTGGGTGACGAAGTCAGAATGGTAGATCAAGCCGGTGCAGAATATATTCATATAGACGTTATGGATGGTATGTTTGTTCCCAATCTTTCTTTTGGTCCGTCTGTAGTGGAGGCAGTCAGAACATGCACAAACCGTTTCCTGGACGTACATCTGATGATCAAGGAACCGATTCGTCATATTGAATCTTTTATCAAGGCAGGAGCCGATGGAATTACCGTCCATCTTGAGGCATGTGAACAGATAGAAAGCACCATAAAATCCATTAAAGAAGCAGGACTCAAGACTGGAATCTCGATCAAACCGGGCACACCGGTGGAGTTGTTGGAACCAATTTTAAATCAGGTGGATATGGTACTTCTTATGACAGTGGAACCTGGATTTGGCGGACAGTCCTATATTGAGGCCAGCACAGAAAAAATAAGAAGCCTCCGAAGCCGGATATCAGCAGAAGGACTTTCCACTCATATAGAGGTTGACGGTGGAATTAATCAAAACAATTTTGAAACGGTATTAGAGGCGGGCGCAAATGTGATCGTAATGGGTTCATCCGTATTTAAAGGAGATCCATTTGCAAATACAGCTTACTACAAACAAATACTGGATCAATGGAATCAGAATCAGTAAATCAGGATAAAATAGGTGGAGAGACAATGAAAAATTACTTAAAAATTGCCAGACTGGATCATTGGGTTAAAAATGTTTTTATAGTTCCGGGTGTTATTATTGCTTTGCTGTTAACAGAGACAGAGCTTAGTATGATGACTGCGCTGCACTTCGTGCTTGGCTTCTTTGCAACCTGCTTTATTGCATCAGCTAATTATGTCATTAATGAATGGCTGGATGCAGAATTTGATCAATTTCATCCGACTAAAAAATTTCGTCCGGTTGTGTCTGAACATATGAAATTCTCATATGTCATGATTGAGTATTTCATTTTTGTTGTTCTTGGAGTGTTATGCTCACTCCCTGTTTCAAGAATTTTCTTATACATGGAGCTATGGCTTCTTTTAATGGGGATCCTGTATAATGTCAAACCGATTCGTACAAAGGACATTCCCTATCTGGATGTACTTTCAGAATCCATCAATAATATGATTCGTCTCTTGTTAGGCTGGTTTATCATCAATAGCGAACTTCAGCCACCAAGCAGTATTTTGATTGGATACTGGATGGGTGGAGCATTTTTGATGGCAATCAAACGTTATGCAGAGTATCGTATGATTGGTAATCCGGAACAGGCAGGACTTTATCGAAAATCATTCAAATCTTATACAGAGCAGTCACTTCTTGTTTCTGCATTCTTTTATGCAATGGCATCTACCTTCTGTTGTGGTATTTTTATGATCAAATACAGAATTGAATATCTGCTCGGAATGCCTTTGGTGTTTGGATTGTTCTGCGCATATTTTTATATCAGCTTCAAAGAGGATTCAGCAGTTCAGAAGCCGGAGAAGCTTTATAAAGAAAAAAAACTATTGATTTATATAGCCTTTATGATCGCAGTATTTGTGATCCTTACATTTGTGGATATCAATGCCTTGAATTATTGGGTGGATATTCGCCTGATCCCATCAATTGCACAATAAAGACTGAGGAATCTCATGGAACAAAAAAGAGCACATATGTCTAAAGACATAATGGGGTATCACTTGATTGTATTTGATCTGGATGGTACGTTGTATCATCAACGTGCATTACGGATTAAAATGGCAGGCAGGCTTTTGTCTCATTACTTATTTCATCTGAATCAAATAAAAGAGTTATGGATTTTATACCAATTTAGAAAAGTACGTGATCGTTGGGATGAGATCGAGAGATCCTTAAGCAAAGCATCTGTCGCAGCAAAGACAGAATCTCTTGAAATAAGGCAGTATCGTTATGTGGCTAAACTTGTGCATACCAGCGAAGAAAAGGTCAGACATGTCATTGAAACATGGATTTACAAAGAGCCGTTATCCTTATTAAATTCATGTAAGGATACCATTCTTTCAGAGTTGATTGACCGCCTTCATGCGAGTCATATTCACACAGCAGTATATTCTGATTATCCGGTAGAAGAGAAGTTGAAAGCTTTAAACATTACTACAGAGCGGATGTTTTCGGCACTTGATCAGGATATCATGGCATTAAAGCCTGACCCAAAGGGGCTACGGTTTATTATGTCGAGTATGGGATTTGGCAATCAAGACATTCTGATGGTCGGAGACCGATACAGTAAGGATGGAATGGCAGCAATCCATGCGGATGTTGATTATTTGATTTTGGATAAGAATCAGAGAAAACGGAATAAACAGTATCAGGATTTAGGACTATAAAATAAGGACGATGGATATCGTCCTTATTTGTTATAATAAATTTACTTAATGATTTATTTAAAGAGGTTCGCTACAAGCTTTAAGCCATATTTTACGTAGTTCAGAAAAATACTGGGTTTTGTGATGCATTCTCCCATTTTCTTAAAGATATAGGTAGGTCTTAAATAGAAAGAAAGCAGCATATTGCGTCGTAATTTCATAAGCTCATCTATTGTAAGATATCTGGTTCCGGTCATGCTTGAGTGGAAGAAATCACTGCCTAATACATTTTCAGCAATGAGATTATGCTCTTTACATGTATCATAAAGAGGGGTTCCATAGAATGGAAGTGCAATTGTGATT
>JAAYYM010000562.1 GCA_012515365.1 Clostridia bacterium | reverse complement strand
GATTTACCTCATTAGGAAGAAATTGTGTGAATGCTCCACCATAGGCGAACAGCTGTAGATCTACCTCATAACGAGAGTAATCAAGTAGATTAAGTAACGTTACAAGGCTTTTTTCAGCTCCTCCGATAGTGAGAGAATCTATCACAAATAGAATTCTCTTTTTGTTTTTCATGATTTTCCAACCAATTTTGCTATTTTTATTTTCCAATTTAGTAATTGTACTTTATAAAAATAATACCAATGTTCAGCAATTCTTTCCATTAAAGTTTGGGCAGAAGATGAAGATTTCCAATTCTTTCTAATTTCTTCAATTAATATATTTTTTGCAATAACTTGGGTCTCTATGGCATTGTCTGTAATATGTAGTGTGTGTTTCCCCTGTCCATATAGGTTGCGTATTCGTTCCTTGATGGACAAAACATTTTCAAGGCTATCTGACGTAAAAAAAACGAAATGAATATCACCTTTAAAATCAAAACATTGCAACGCTTTATCATTGACGCTTTCAGGTTCATTTACCCATGGTTGACCAGCATAGATAATAGAAATGAGTTGCTTAAAATCTGTAAGATTACAGGATATGTTTTTCTCGTATGCGATAGGGAATTCGCTCTTTAAAGTGGAAATGGCTTGTGATTTTTCTTTCATCTTTGGCCAAAGGCAGGCTACATATATATTGGGTATATCTTTAACCATCTCATTGGCAATGATATCCATCGTATTCCACGCAAGTCCTCTGTTCTTGAAGTATTGATAGTCAAATCTAGCTTTGGGTTGAACTCCTTCGCAAACTACTACATTTACTTTTTTATTAAAGCAGGCCAATGCTGCTATACGATGTGCTCCATCTAATATGACATTATCTTCCGTAATTGGAACAAGAGATATTTTGTTGTCAAAATCATTTCGACTAAAATTATCTATGAGTGTATCAAAAGTTTGAACAAAATCTTCGTATCCGTTTTTGTCCTCTCTGCCAGGCTCCTTTAGACTCGGATTGAAAGCTTTTATATGTTCATAATAAACTTGCTTTGCTTTTGCTTTTTCATCATGTCTATTTTTTGCATAATACAATTTGGCAAATAAATCAAAACGCTCTGGGGAAAGCAAATCTACGGCATTGATGATCTTTTCTCTCAAGATATCCTCCCGTAAATTATAAATATCAACAGTATGAGCTTGCAGCCTCTCTATAATATTTTTCATTTCTGTCCCAATAAGAAATGTTTAATCTCTACAAGAAATTCAATAACTTTTACTTTTGTATCAAATTTCCAATGGGAAAACGCAAGTGCTATATTCATCTCAAGTAGTTCTTTGTCTATGAACTCTGTTCTGAGTGGGACAAATGTATCTGTAGGATATACGAAGCAGTATTTGTTTTCCCTCATATAGTTTTGAAGCAAAGTTATAAATTCATGTATAGAATGTTCTTTCAACTCTATACCTAATTCACTACACATTTTTGACAATCTTCCCTTGTATTCACTAGAGAATTTGTTCTTTTGTAAAATGGCGTGATGAATTAAGGAATATAAATAGTCATATTTATCCATTACATAGAAACCTTCATGCAGAACACGTCTCTGTAACATTTCTTCCTGCCATTTTTTGCAATAGTATCCATCTCCAACACTTCTCAAGTCCAAACTCACATGTTCACTATTGATCAATATATAATAGTGGACCCCGTCATTGCAAACTTCTTTCGTCTTATTCGTATAGGACTTCGCTCCTATTGCTTTTGCTAATGCCCGACTGTCTTCGCAAAGAATATCCACATCTCCATGTCCATTCAGATAGAAATCAGGAGAAAGTAAATTCTCATAGTTCCTAAGTATCAAATACGAGATCCCGCTTTTGTTGAGTGCATCAAGAAAGGCTGTAGGATTAACGAAAATACCTTTCATATATTGATGGTTATGTATTTATTAGGACTTAGACGCCCTTTAATCTTTAATAGAAAACGATTGATTCTGTATTTCAACCCTCTTTTTGGATAAAATTGATCGTATAATTCTTCGTATTTTTGCAACATTATTGGGTATAAATTAGGATAAATTCTTTGTATGAAATCTAATCTTTGTTTATTACCCTCCAATAAGTCTTTTAGCTTATTCGAAGGAGTTCCAGATATGCTGTCTTCTCTTTGACGATAATAATATAAAGGTTCATCAATAATTCCATATCTGTTTACTTTATCAATCACATAGTGTTGCCAAAAGCTATCTTCAAAATATTTACCTTTAGGGAAAGCTAAGTCTTTAATTAATTCTGCCTTGTATAGTTTTCCCCATGCGAAGTTTTTCACTCGGTCATTAATGATCAACTCACGCATAGCATCATTCCGATCTAATATGGTTTTGTAAAGTTCTCTTGTACTTGCTTTTCGATATAGCATATTCTCTCTATATACATAATACATGTTCTCTTGAACCACGTCACAATCATGTTCAATGGCAAACTGATGAAGTTTTAGAATGGCATCCTTATCAAGCCAATCATCTGAATCTACAAAATAGATCCATTTACCTGTTGCTGTCTCCACCCCTTTGTTTCTCGCATCGCTCAAACCTCCATTTTTCTTATGAATAACTTTTATACGAGAATCTTTTATGGCATAATCATCACATAATTGCGGACAACCATCTGTACTCCCATCATCAACAAGGATGATTTCCAAATTTCTATGTGATTGATTTAATATACTATCCAAACACATAGGCAGGTATGGCATAACATTATATATAGGGATAATCACTGATATCATAAAAATTTCATAATGCCTTCTGCTATGTTTTCTGGATCCATCCCCGTTATTATACTGTTAGGATGTTCCTTCAATTGTTCTTCTGCACCAGTGAAATTGGTTGTAACAATTGGCACAGGAAAGCACCGTGCCTCTGCCAATGTAATACAATAACCCTCATGGCGAGACGGTTGCACATATATATTGCAGTCACGCATATACGGATATGGATTTGTCTTCAAACCCATAAAAGATACCCTATTGGATATGCCTAAATCTTCTGTCAACCGTTCACAAGAGACACGTT
Source organism: Clostridia bacterium (assembly GCA_012515365.1). Next base: position 970 of record JAAYYM010000562.1, on the reverse strand, counting down.
CTTTTCCATCCCCAATAAAATACCATTTTATATCATAGCCTTTTTCTAAAAGGATTCTTAAAGCTTTTATCGCCTCTTCTTGCCCTTTCTCTCGTGTCATCCTACCAACCGTCAGAATTCGTGTTCCATTGAAATCATCTGTAAAACTCTCACCATTATTAGCCAAGGATATTATTTCTTCTTTAGGAATCACACTATATCTAACTTCCGTCTTATTATGAAATTCTGGAAATAATTCATCAAACTTTTCTTTTGCTGTTTCCGAAACTATATATATATTCTTGTAGTTCTTATAAAGTTTGCGAGTCATTCCCTTATCTATTCCAAATTTCGTCACATCGAAATGTATCCATCCATATTTTTCCTTTGCCTTTATCTTTTCACAGACATAGTAATCTATCATTTGAGAAGGACCCGCATACGCTATAGCAACATCGTATTCCTCTTTTACTACAGGAATATTTCTTGATATATATTTGTAAAAAAGATAACGATTTCCACTAAATTTGAATAATACATACAAAAAAAGATGGATAAGTGCCTCTATAAAATGCCCCTGCAAAAGAATTTCCTTTATATAAGATAGAGGTGGATCATTTATAACCCTTTTCAAAGAAGAATAACAATCTATTTGATGAACATGGACATGTTCTGGAATGCACTCCATAAATCCTCCCTTGGCACTTAATAAACCTAGGTGAATTTCATATTTAGTTTGTGACAAGGTGGTGAGCAATCCTAAAAAAGATTTCTCCACACCACCAACATTCATTGCACCTAATTGAAAGTATATCTTTTTCATTCTATTCTAAGCAATACATAACATAAGAATTCCTCAAAAAACATATAACATCAAGCATTTTTACCTTGACAACATGGCATAAAGGATTCTCTTTTCTCCAACAGACCTTATCAAAGTCTCTATAAAATCATTATAAGCACGTAATTTTAATGTACGTAATACATATAT
>JAAYYM010000561.1 GCA_012515365.1 Clostridia bacterium | reverse complement strand
TTTGTTAAGAACGAATTGATTGCTCCCCAAACAGTGCCGAGGAATAAAGCATGAATCAAACAAAAAGACTTACCCCAGAGAAGAATTCCTTCTCCCATTAATGATGTCAACAATACTGAGAAGCCTTGTTGCCCAAAGCTAATGCCTCTAACCATAGAAGAAAAAGAATAAGTAATTGTTGTTGCACTTGGTAAAGAAAACAGTTCTTTAGGAATAGGAAGAGTTAAGAACCAATACGCATAGTCAATAGGACTTATTACGTTACCAGTTAGTGATTCACATGTTGAGTAAAACTTTGGATAGTTAATTTCGGAATCAAATAGCAAAAAGAACGAATCCATAAAACCAGTCCCCGAATAGGACTGCCCATGCCTTGTAAATTGATAACTAACAAGAAATGGAATTGCAATGACAAAACCGACAGCAAATACCACTAATGCTTGCTTTACTCTTCCGGTGTTCTTTTGATTTTCGCTTTTATCCTTTCCTGTACGTGTAAGATCATGCTTTCCTAAGGTTATCTTATACTTCTTTTTCCTGTTTTTTTCACTACTATTTATAAGTAAAAGGATTAAAATTACTTCCACCAGCAGCATCATTATTGCTGTTCTTCCGATGTATCCATCTATAGCGGTGTTTATATATGCTTCTAGTAATAGCAATATTATAATCTTACTTTTGCGCTGCTTAGAAAGGTAAATACAATAGAACGGAGAAATTATTTTTGATAAGAGTCCTAGAGTATAAACAACTAAATTTGTTCTTTTCGATATGCGCGACTCTATAACTCCTGTAATATCTAATCTGATTGAGAACAAAGAGCTCAAATGATTCTCTGGATAAACAAGAAGTATCAGAGTGATTATCCAGTAAATGATAGCCATAGCTGATATCAAATATTTCGAATTTGAAATATAAGATATATAATCTAACTGTTGTTCCTCTTTCTCTTTGAATATGTGATGTCCTAAATGTAACCCAAAACCTTCAAATAACAGAAACAAGGCGAATATCAGAATATATGATTTATCTACTGATGGCATAGATATACCTATCCCGCTGTATATTGTGGTTCCGCCCAGGAGAAGAATAATGACTAATTTTTCTTGCCATTTTTTTGCGTTAGAAACAAAAACAATTATTTCAACAATTGCTATTATAAGAATTAATGCAATTATTCTTATATCATAGCTTCCATTTAGCATTAATTTGCCTCCAGTAGAAAAACCTTAATGATTTATAAAGTATTTAAGGCCTTAATATACTCGTTTTTCAGATTTTCAAGATTGAATTTTGAGTTGGCGTATTTTTTCGAATGACTTCTCATTTTCAATTGCTCGTTATCATCTATATGCACTACGTGGTTGATGGCTTGAATAAACTTGCTTGAATTATCAAGTTCTATATCCCATCCAGCACCAGCCTCTTCAAGGCCTCTCCACGGCGTTTGATCACTGATAATCACGGGGCATTCAGAGAACAGTGCTTCAGAAATCACATGGCCAAAGTTTTCACTCCATGTAGGAAACAGAAAGGCATCATATTGTGAAAGGACTTCAAACACATGATCATGATCAATTATACCCTTGTGTTTTACAGTGATGTTGGGAGGTAGCTTTGAAATTGCGTCTTGGCATTCCTTCCAGTAGATATCATCCTCAATTGGCCCGTATATATCAAAGTTTACTTCACCATCGATAGTATCAAAGTACTTTATTGCACTTATCAGATTTTTCTTCGGCACTATTCGGGAAAAAAATACAAAGCTTGCTTTTCCT
>JAAYYM010000560.1 GCA_012515365.1 Clostridia bacterium | reverse complement strand
TTGCAAACATTACTAAAATCCTCATTTGTTCCAAGCCGTACATCAATTTTTGTATAGTCTCTTGTATTATATCCATGTGTGTCCGATTCAAACACCGGAGAAAAATAAATTGCATTTGCCCCCAGCCCCGTAATATGCGTAATCCAATCATTCACCTTTTGAATTCTGTGCTGCAATATCCCATCATTTTCAAAGGGTGCTCCGCAAAATCCCAAGGGATAGATCTGATAAAAAACACTTTCATAAGCCCACATTTCGATTCCTCCCTCTCTTAAAGTCGTCGGTCAATTTGCTCGTTCGCAAACATTCCTTTCACAATTTTGATTCACTTTCTATTTTATTCTAATTATTCGTATTATGCAATCATACTTTCAATCAATTTGAAACATTGCACTTTCATGTGAAATCCTGTATGCTGACATCATAAGTATTTTACCTAAACCATATCAAGGAGGTAACATCCAAATGATTAAAATAGGTTCTCATGTGGGAATGAGCGGAAAAGAAATGTTTTTAGGTTCAGCAAAAGAAGCTGTCAGCTATGGTGCCAATTGCTTTATGGTATATACAGGCGCGCCCCAGAATACAAGGCGCAAAGCACTGAGCGAATTAAATATAGAAGCTGCACAGGCATATATGCAGGAACATGGCATCCTTGAATTCATTGTACATGCTCCCTACATCATCAATCTTGCCAACTCAGTCAAACCGGAGATCTTTAGTCTCGCTGTTGATTTTCTGGCCCTTGAACTGGAACGCAGCACCGCAATGGGAAGTAAAGAACTCGTTCTGCATCCGGGATCTCACGTAGATGCCGGTACCGAACTCGGAACAGCAAAGATTATTGAAGGCATTAATCAGGTTCTGACCAAAGATACCGCCTGTCACATCACATTAGAGACGATGGCGGGAAAAGGTTCTGAGATTGGCCGCAGCTTTGAAGAGATTGCACGTATCTATGACGGTGTCGTGCACAGTGAAAAGCTTCGTGTCTGCTTTGACACCTGTCATGTAAATGATGCAGGATATGATATTGTGAATGATTTTGATGGTGTTATCGCACAGTTCGATCGACTCATCGGAAAAGATCAGATTGCAGTTTTTCATATTAATGACAGTAAAAACGAACGTTCTGCCGGAAAAGACCGTCATGCAAATATCGGTGAAGGCACAATCGGCTTTGAAGCATTAAAAAATATTGTTTATCATCCTGATTTTATTAATATTCCTAAAATACTGGAAACACCATATATCGAAAGTAAGGAACAGCCCGGTATAAAAGTCGCACCTTACAAAGAAGAGATTGCAATGTTTTTGGCTACGGCAAACTAGTCACTCCGCGGGAAACATTCGGACCTGCTCTTCATTCTGCATTTCCCAAAATTCCCGTACCTCTTCGCCAATCGTTTCCAACGTACACACCTTATAATGTTTCCATTCACGTGGAAACATTTTTTTGTAGGAATACGTCAGGAACCGATCATCCAACAGTACCACGATTCCTACATCTTCCGCTGTCCTGATGACTCTGCCGGCAGCCTGCAGCACTTTATTCATGCCTGGATATCTGTATGCATAATCAAATCCCGACAGCCCAGCTTCATCATAACTCGACTTTAACAGCTCTCTCTCATTACACACCATCGGCAGCCCTGTCCCAACGATGAGTGTGCCAATCAGACTGTCATGCTTTAAGTCAATTCCTTCTCCAAAAATGCCGCCCATAACACAGAAGCCTATCAAGGTTTTCTCCGCTTCATACTCAATTTCTATCTGAATCAAACGCTCCAGATCGCAATCCGGATTCCCCTCAAATCTGTTCAAAAACCGCTCTCTCTCCTCTTCACGCATACCGGATGTTTGGACTATACACTCTGTGCACTCCTCCTCAAAATAATTCTGATACGCCTTTAAGACTTGATTTAAAAAAGCATGTGATGGGAAAAACACCAAATAATTACCGACTTTTTCACGCGTTACCTCTTGAATATATTTTGCAATGTTATAATACTCTGCATCGCTCCGCCTGGTATACTTGCTGCTTACATCTCCACAAATAAAAAGACCCTTCTTTTTTTCCTCAAAAACCGACTGTGCATAAACTGCATAGTCCTCAGAAGCACCACTTAAAAGTTCCTGATAATACTGTATCGGTAACAGTGTTGCTGAAAAGAAAGCCGTGCTTTTACCCTTATCCAGACAGTCTGCCAGATTTTTTGCAGGATTCACACACAGCAGCTTTATCTTAAATCGTCCATCCT
>JAAYYM010000559.1 GCA_012515365.1 Clostridia bacterium | reverse complement strand
CTGTCCAGCATACCACTCAGAGCACTGACATTTGTACTGATTTGTGAAGATTCCGCAGCAGTTTCTTCAGAAGCAGCTGCAATTTCATGCGTCTTTTCACTGATTTGCTGAGAAGTATCATATAAACCGTCAATATGTAGTTTGAGTTCTTTTGAATTCGTTACGATACGTTCTGTTTTATCTGAAATATCCTGTAAGTTGTTTTGGATTTCAGAGGATTGATTATTAATAGATTTAAATGAATCGTCTACGTTGACAAAAGTGTCACGACTCTTGTTAAATGCTTTTTCACAATTCAGAATACTTTCATTTACCTGATTGCTGCTATTAATGATTTCACCCAGGATGTCTGTAATCTTAGCCATACCTTCACGAGTATCAGCAGACATTTTGTTCATCTGATCAGCAACCACGACAAATCCACGTCCTGCCTGTCCGGCTCTGGCAGCTTCGATTGAGGCATTCAGGGCCAGCATCATCAGCTGATTATTGATTCCCATAATGAAGTCACCGACTTCTTCGATCTGTTTGATCTCATCATTAAATTTAGTCATGATCTGATTGATCATTGATAAGTCATCGGAAATAGCAACAATATCATTCGAATAGTTGTTAATTTCATTCATTCCGACCTTACTGATTTCAACTGTTTCATCCAGCTTTTCAGTGATCCTATGCATGGCATCTTCAATTTCATGTACCTGTACATTGTTTGACTCAATCAGTATTACATTTTTTTCAACCATATCCAGCTGTTCAGCTGATTTTTGCGCAACGGCAGTAACACCTTCTGCAATCTGTTCATTGCCTGCCTGATTTGCACTGACACTGTTTGATAATACATTGATCGCATCTGACAGTGTGATGACATTTACTTTGGTTGCTTCGATAAAGGTGAGGAGATTATTTTTAATCGAATCGAATGCATTTGCAACAATTGCAGCATTATTCTTACTGCCTTCAATCAAAATATCTTCTATATTTAAATCTCCCCGGGCAATCAATTCTGCTTTTTTCATGATCTTAGTATATAAAATACTGCTTCTGATCAGAAAAAACGCCAAGACAAAAAGCCCAATTGTTTCAATAATGATCAATACTAATAAAAATGAACTCATAATAAGATACCTCCTGTCTGCTATATGACATTATTATAGCATTGAAAAAATATTATTAAAAATGGTTTTGCATGTATTGTCGAAACACCGCAATAATTATGTGGAATAGCAATAATTAATCATAAAAACTGTTTGACAAATGATCAAGAATCACCCATAATTAAACATACATTAAAAAGTATATTTAAAAAGTAGTAATAAAGCATATAACTGAAACTTATGGTAAGTATTGAGGAGGATATGGAGATGAAAAAAGAGAATACCGCACATTTTGAGCAGGTGAAAATACAAAACAAAAAAGCAGTCAGAAATCTGTTAAGAGAACAGAGTCCGTTAAGTATTGCGAAAGTGGCAGAAGAGGTTGGTCTTAGCTATCCGACAGTATCTGCGTTGCTTAAGGAGCTGACGATCAAAGGAGAGGCTCTGGTATCAATTGAAAGTGAGAGCTGTGGCGGACGTCCGGGGATCTGCTATGAACTGAATCCTGACTATCAATATGCATTGACACTTAGATTTGATGATGATGAAATATGTGCTGGTGTTTATGATGCATATGGCAGACGGGTCAGAGAATTAAGTACACTCAAGGCTGACGGGGAAATCAGTCCGATTGATCTGGTGAATTATGTACGAAATGTAAAGGCGGAGTTTGAGACACTTTCAGCAGTATCCATCGGAGTTGCAGGAACGGTATATGAAGATGAGATTACCTATCTTCCTAAGTTCCCTAAATTAGAAGGAAAACAATTATCTGAATTACTCAAAAGTGAATTGGAGCTCGAGGTATTCATTGAAAATGATATCAATGCAGTCTGCTATGCGGAAGCAAGAGAGCGCGAAGATTTTGCTCACATTGTATATATGGAAGAAGACAAATGCATCGGAGTTGGAATTGTGATGAATGGAGAGATCGTCAGAGGAAGTCATGGATATGCCGGAGAGCTCGAATATCTGTGCAGGGATCAGACGGAAGTGGAAGAAATCCTGACTACTGCGATACTTGCGCTTACCTGTGTTTTGAATCTGCCCGATCTGCTGTTATCCGGTGGTGGCTGCAGTAAAACAATGATAGAACATTTAGATCGTAGGCTTAAAGATATTCTTCCGTGTGAACGGGTTCCTAAACTTTATGTAATTGAAAAAATGAATCACTATTATGAGAAAGGACTAATAAAGCGTGTCCTTACAAAGTGGGCATGTGAAGAGTGAGAGAGATGGGAAAAATCACAAAACATACAGAAAAAATAAAAAATATTATTCGAATTGCATTTCCGCTGATTATACAGGGATTGGTATTCCAGCTTCAGTCCCTGACAGATAAAGCGTTCCTTGGAAATCTTGATACACGATATGTATCTGCAGCAGGAGCAGCACAAATGCCATATGCGGCTACCATTGACAGTATGGTAGCTGTCAGTACAGGCTTGATTATCATTACATCCAAGCTTTTTGGAGCTAACAAGAAGGGGCAGATCGCATCGTATGTGAGAAGCATGGCGCTTTATCATACAATGGCAGGTGTCGTGATCTTTGGTTTATGGCATATGTTTGCACATGAGATTCTTACATTTTTTCAGGTAGATCCAAGCATCATTGATTATAGCATTTCTTACGTAAAGATCTGTACCGCTTATCTGCTGTTTATAGGTATAGACAGTTCACTTCAGGCTATGTTGCAGGGAATGGGTGATACAAAACCGGTCATGTATGCGGGAATACTGAAGGTTGGATTAAATATCCTGATTTCATGGATTTTGATTTTTGGAAAATTCGGATTTCCGGCTTTATATGTAACTGGTGCTGCCATTGGAACTTTAGTGGCAAATCTTTGTTCCTGCCTGTTTTTGTGTATCTATTGTCTTGTATATAAGAAGCATAAGTATCAGATTTTGAATATGGATCAATTAAGGGTATCTGTGAAACCTTATTTTGAGATTATCAGATTGGGAGTGCCGGTAGGACTTGAGTACTTATTGTGGAATTTTTCAAATCTGCTATTGATACGATTTATCAATGGATTTAGCTATCGTGATATGGCAATTTATACATTGACATTTGGTTTTCAGTGCATTATTTATGTCATATTTGAAGGAACTTCAAAGGCTACTTTATCATTGATCGGACGTGCTATCGGTGCAGGAAAAGGTCAGGATGGAAATTCTTTTTTCTACATTACAATGGTGTTAAATTTTATAATTGTCGGGCTTGCAACTATCTGCTTTTTTTGTTTCCCCAAAACGCTTTTGAGTATTTTTTCAAATGATACAGAGCTGATCAAACGAGCTGTTCTGTTTCTAGAATGGATTGGAATTATTATGATTCCGCAAAGCATGAATGTAATTTGCGGAAATGCCATTCGTGCACATGGTGATACAAAATGGATGTTTGTTTCTCAGATCATAGGATCCACAATTATTATCGGAGTATCCTGGTTTTTGGTGGAGATCCTGCATATGGATATGCTTGCAATTTATATTACGATCTTCCTGGATGAAGCAGCACGTGGCGGAGTGAATTTCCTTTACTATAAGCATAAATATGGGAAAGTAATGAGAGCAAATTTGAACAATAAATCGTAAATATTTTCTTGCAGATTTCTCTTTATCGTTATGATATAATGTCGCTAGACATTATATCGCGCATGCCTTAGTGCGCATCCTACACATATTCTATGGCAGGCAATTGCGAAACTCATAATCTTCAGAACAGATTTCAAGAATTTACACAAAATAAGTGCGGAGGCAAAACGTCTTCGACGCACGTTTTTGTCTGAATTCATGAAATCGCCTGATAAATGAAGTTGTTTCGTAATTACCGGATATAGTCTATGATCCAGAAAGGGTTTACGATGAAACAAGAAGCGATCAGATATCCATTAAAGAATAAGCTGATGATGTTGATCATGTTGACCATTATTCCACTTTTACTGATTTCGATCTATCTGATTGTGGCACTGGTGAATTACAGCAATTCATATGATGAAATTGTAGGAAATATGACGGTTGCCAATAACTATAATCTTGATTTTAAAGAGGAATTAGATGAAAGCATCTATAAAATAGCAGTAGGGGCTGCTACTTTTGAAACAATCAATGAGGATAAGGGTTTAAAGGATCCCTATGTGCTGATTGATGAATTACAGAATGAGTTTAAGAAGCTGGAACGCATCACGACTGATCGTGAGAGTCGGGTCTGGCTTCAAAGTCTACTTAGAAATATAGATACGCTGCGTGACAGAATTGATGATATCCGGGTGAATCTGGAGCAGGGAAAGCCTTATGAAGAGAATATTGATATGCTGGATAACAATATTTATATCCTGACAGAATTGATACAGGATGATATTCAGTATTATATTTACTATCAGACGAAAAGTATTGAAAACCTGACCATGCTTTTAAATAAACAGGTATCTTCCTTTATTTTTGCAATTATTTCAATCGTAATTACGATACTGATTGTTGTTGTGATTGTCACGGTTTTGGTCCTCAACAGCATTACGAAGCCGATTGGTCAGTTGAGTCAGATGACGAAACAAATCTCTGAGGGAGATTTTAGTGTTAGAACACAGGTTAAAACAAAGGATGAAATAGCTGAGCTAAGTGAAAGTGTCAATGATATGACAGAAAAACTTGAGGTCATGGTTAATAAGATTAAGGAAGATGAACGAAAAATGCGTTATGCAGAGCTTCGTCTTTTACAGGAACAGATCAATCCGCATTTTTTATATAACACATTGGATACAATTGTTTGGTTGATTGAAGGAAATGACACGGATAGTGCTGTTAATATGGTTGTATCCTTGTCAGATTTTTTCCGTCTTGTTTTAAGCAAAGGAAAAGAATATATATCCATACAGGAAGAGGAGCTTCATATCATCAGTTATTTACAGATTCAGCAGGCACGTTACAGGGATATTCTGGAATATGAGATCCATATACCAAAGGAACTATATCCATATAAAATACTGAAGTTAACGATACAGCCTATTGTGGAAAATGCACTTTATCACGGAATCAAGTATAAACGGGCAATGGGAAAGATTACGATCACAGGAACATATATGGATGGTAACATTTATCTGTCTGTAGAAGATAATGGTGTTGGAATGGAGTCGGATGAGCTTGAAAAACTTAGAGAAGAGATCAAACGTCCCTGCAAGGAAACAGAGACAGGTTTTGGTCTTGCAAATGTCAATGAGCGTATACGTATGAACTTTGGGGCCTCATACGGGATGGAGATTGATTCGCAAAAGGGAAAAGGAACTCGTGTCAGAATTGTAATTCCGGCACAGTTATTTGAGGATTCTAAAGAAGGAGACGGTGATCATGAAACAGATTAGAACAGGTCTTTTATTGCTATTGCTGGTCTTTGGTCTGACCGGCTGTGGGATGTTTTCTACAAAAGTCAGTGAGGATATGATGGAAACTGACAGCATTGATGAGGATCTGATTGTAGTCGGATTTTCACAGCTTGGCAGTGAATCGCTATGGAGAACAGCAAATACAGCATCCATACAGAGTGCCTTAAATAAAGAAAATGGGTATTTTTTGATTTTTAATAATGCAAGACAAAAGCAGGAGAATCAGATCAAATCGATTAGAAGCTTTATCTCTCAAAGAGTGGATTACATCGTTTTTTCTCCAGTAACGGAGGATGGATGGGATACCGTGCTACAAGAAGCAAAAGAAGCGGGGATACCGGTTATTCTGGTTGATCGTATGGTAAAAGTCGATGATTCATCACTTTATGCAACCTGGGTGGGAACCGATTTTTATGAAGAAGGAGAAAAAGCAGGCAGGTGGCTTGCTGATAATCAGGAAAGCGAAACGGAAGAAATTAATATCGTTGTACTACAGGGAACACCGGGGTCGACATCACAGCTTGGCCGTACGATGGGATTTAAAGCCATCGCTAATGAACATGAAAACTGGAACATTCTGGAACAAGTATGCGGAGATTTCACGACTGCAAGAGGCAAAGAGGTCATGAAACAACTGATCGAGAGATATCCGGATATTGATGTAGTGGTATCACAAAATGATGATATGACATTCGGTGCGATAGAAGCGATTGAAGAAGCAGGATTAAGTGTTGGTGTAAATGGTGATATTAAGATCATTTCATTTGATGCAGTTCATGAGGCATTGGAAATGGTGCGTGACGGTATCATCAATGTTGACATAGAATGTAATCCTGAACAGGGTGAGATGATCGAGAATGTACTATCAAAGCTTCAGAACAAAGAACCGATAG
>JAAYYM010000070.1 GCA_012515365.1 Clostridia bacterium | reverse complement strand
TGTTACTTGCATTATCCAATTGTGCCTTGGCTACAGCCAACGCATTAGCTGCGGAGTCAGCAGCGACCTTTGCCTTATCCAGAACATCTTTTGGAATTGCACCTTGATTATAGAGCAACTGTGCATTTGTATAATCCTGCTCTGCCTTCTGGTATGATGAAGCAGCACTATTATAATTAGATTGAGCTATAGCTACGCTGTTTGCGGCCTGCTTGTTGCGCCAATGTTGCTCTGCAGCTCTTCCGGAGTTCCCTCAGCGATGATCATGCCTTGTCGCATCATAGCAAGCCGTTGACATTTCAGAGCTTCATCCATGACGTGTGTTGTTACCAGGATCGTTACCCCTTCCTCGGACATTTTGTAAAATGTGTTCCAGATTTCCTGCCTGAGCAATGGATCGATACCTACCGTGGGTTCATCAAGAATGAGAACTCTGGGGTTATGAAGTATTGCCATTGCAAGAGAAAGCCTTCGTTTCATACCACCGGAGTAAGCCCCAACCGGCTTGTATAAGTCATCCGCCAGGTTTACAAGCTCCATTACCTCCAATATTCTTTTTTTGTAATCACCCTTTTTCATTCCGTATATAGAGGCAAAGAATTCAAGGTTATCTACTGCAGAAAGCGACAAATACAATGCATCTGATTGAGCCATATAACCAATTTCTTTCATTAGGGAGAGCTGGGGCATCTTCTTTTCCAGAACATAGGTTTCTCCGGAACTGGATTCTAAGATGCCCGCCATGATTTTAACCGTAGTGGTTTTGCCACAGCCGGAAGGCCCGAGCATACCATATATACAACCATAAGGGATGCTGATGGAAACGTCTTTCAGAACCTGCTTTTCATCAAAAAATTTACTTACCTTATTCAGGATGATGCAGTCCGTTTTATTTTGCACCTTAGCCACCCTTCTTGGAATGTCAATAAAACAACGAATCTACTCAATTTAGCAGATTCGTTTTCATCGTTAGCCTCTTAGACCACAGTTGCCCACAGATCATATAACTCTTGAAGCAGGATATCGTCCTTAGCCAAATCCCTCTCTTCAAAAGCACTCACTGGTTTTCTGAAGACGAAGCTCCATCCCATATAGTTGCAAATATACTCCATTTGACTGAAGATCAATTGATATTGCGGATCATCTACACTTGCTTCTCCGACTGCCACCACTCCAAGTTTTTTCTTTTGCTGGCGTAATTGATCATCCTTGCAATATAGTTTGTCAATGACCATTTTTAATTGAGCATTCATCCCCCAATAATAAACAGGAGTGCCAAGAATGATCACATCAGAATCATAAATTTTCTGAACGACCATGTTGCTGTCATCAGGAATGATACAAATACCGCCATTTTCTTTACAGTTATTGCAATTTATACAGCCGCTGAGTTTCAGTTGCGTGATGTCAAGCAACTCGGCCTCCACATCTTTAGCATTGGACTGAATGCCTTGGTTCAAGTGATTCAGAGCAGTTTTTGTATTACCGTTTTTTCTGGGGCTTGAGTTCAATAATAGGA
>JAAYYM010000558.1 GCA_012515365.1 Clostridia bacterium | reverse complement strand
CATTTAGCTATCACAAAAACCGGTTATTTGCAGTTTTTTATTGAGAAACTTTACTCAATGATTTATAATCGAGTTGGGTTTTCGTATCCATTTTTGAAAGTGTGGTGCAGATGTCTATGGATAGCATGGAACGTGCCTTTTATGATATGAAGTTTGACTTGTTATTTCAATCTAAAACAGCAAATGAGTTTCAATCATTCTTTAGTCAAATCATGGGTGCACGATATCCTGGGGATTTTGTTGCTACACGGCCCTGGGGGCAGTTGGGTGACCAAAAATGTGATGGCTATATTCTAAGTACAGGCACCTTCTATCAAGTTTATGCGCCGGAGGAATTGGACTATAAGTCTACTACTGAGAAGATGAAAACGGACTTTGCTGGTGCACATGATAAATGGGGCAAAAAAATTCAATCGTGGGTGTTCGTGCACAATGCCAAGGTTGGGGTGCCTCCGCATGTTTTGCAGCAGTTAACGACGTTTCAAGTCGAGCACAAAGAAATTAAGTTTGCTCATTTAGGAAAAGTCGAGTTGAAAGCGGCACTATTTGAGACCGCCGAACAATATATCCGTGATGTTCTTGGCGCTGTCCCTACATATTCAGATGTAAACAATCTGTCGATGGAGTCAATAAAGAGAACACTTTTAGGTATATCAATGACATCGGCACCGTTGTCTGGTGAGGTTAAACCGGTTTCTCAAAAGAAGCTTGAAGCAAATGGACTTTCTCACGCTACAAAACAGTTGTTTGAAGCTGGAATGATAAAGAGTAAATTGATTGAATTATTTTTTAAACAATGGCACGACCCAAGTCTCGAAGAAAAAACGGCATCTGAAATGAACAAAATTTATAAAGCTGCAGTTAGCGATTGCGTTTCGCCTGATGATGTCTTTCAACGAATATTTACTACTATATGCGGCACGGATTATGGCAATCCAACAGCGATGATTTCTGCACTTACCATTATGGCTTATTTTTTCCAGACATGTGATATCTTTGAGCAACCGAGAGAGGGGGACGCAATATGATATTGCCTACTAAACATCTACGGAGTGAGTCCTCTCTTATTTATGTTGGAGGAATAATCCAAAATATACTTTCCTCAGGTTCCATGTCTGTAGATCAGTTATGGCGTAGAACTAAAGCTTTATATGGTGAGTATACACAGGACTGCGATATTACATATGATTGGTTTGTATTAGCCCTGTCTATGCTTTATGAAATTGGAAACATCGCACTTGTTAATGACCGGATTGTTGGAGGTGCGTCATGATAAAGAAAGTCTTTTCGACGCATTCAAAATTCAAGGCACCTTCTTTTGATCCCGGTATGAATCTGTTAATAGTGGATAAAACTGAACAGTCCACTGTTAAACAGACACGAAATTCCGCTGGAAAATCCAGTTTAATTGAGATTATTAATTTTGTTTTTGGGGCTGACAATGATAAGGGCGCTTTCTATAATAAAGATGCATTTGAAGGTGATTTATTTAGCGTAGAGATGGAATATAGCGGGGTTACCTTCGTTGCATCAAGAGGTTCGGCCAAAAAAAATCGAATCTATTTTAACAAAAGAATCGATATCGATCTAAAGCTTGATATTGAATTAGAAGAAGACACGGAAATAAAGCTCTTTTTCTCAAGCGTTAATGACTGGAAAAAGGTATTGGGTAGATATTTCTTTTCAATATCAACAGTGGACACAATTTCAAAGTACAACCCCTCATTTCGTTCGCTCTTTTCATATCTTGTCCGTAGAGAGACCGCGGGGGGGATGTTGGAACCCAAGAAAAATGCTCGCCAGCAGCAGTCATATGATGAACAGATAAATTTATCTTTTCTCTTCGGTTTGGACTGGGCGCTATCCAGTGAGTTTCAGGTTATTAGGGACAAAGAGAAGGCATTAAAAGAACTAAAGAAATCGTTAAAACAAGGTTATTTAGATGCTGTCGTTGATGCACCTGCAAATTTGAGATCTAAGATTGCTGTTCTTGAAGGAAAAATTTCTGAAATGCAGGCGAATCTCCGGACATTCAACTTGCTTCCAGAGTATCGACAATATGAAAATGAACTTACAAAAATCGGAATAGAACTTAGAGCCTGTATTGATAAAAACACCATTGAAAAAGAGTTGTTAGAATCATTGGAGACTTCAATTGAAGAAGCATCCAGTCCAGACTATGATTCACTTCAACAACTATATCAGGAATCATTACAGGTTTTCCCTGATATAGTAAAAAAGCGCTTTGATGAAGTTCAGATTTTTCATGATTCAGTTGTTAGAAACCGCAAGCTGTATCTACAGTCTGAAATTGAGAGAGTAAAGGTAAGTATATCTGCTCGCCATAGCAGAATAACTGAATTGGCTCAACGCCAGACATTCATAATGGACTTACTCCAAACACACGGAGCATTGGAACAATATAATAAGCTCAACTCCGACTTACTTAGAAAGCAGGCTGAGCTTGAAGATTTAAAAAAGCGGTTGAAAACTGCGACGGATATTGAAGATGCACAGCCACGGCTGGATATGGAGCGTGCAGCACTAACCTTAAAAATTGGGCAAAATATTCAAGAAAACTCTATTTTTATTAGTAAAGCAATACAGAGATTTGAAAGTATATCCTCGACTTTATTTGAACAGACAGGGCTGTTGACCGTAGAAAATACAGCTAATGGCATTTCAATTGATGTATCGAAACAAGGCGACAAAAGCAAGGGCATTAAGTCAATGCAAATCTATTGTTTCGATATGACATTGATATCTCTACTTAGAGAACAAGGCTCAAATATTGATTTTCTTGTACACGATAGCCACTTGTTCGATCCAGTAGATTCAAGACAAGTCGCTCACGCACTTGTAACGGGTGCAGAACTTGCACGAAAATATAATTTCCAATATATTATTACAATGAACTCTGACCAGATACCATACGATTATCTGCCGAAGGATTTTGATATTGATTCGATGATTGTTTCGCCACGTTTGACCGATACAGACGACGGTGGTTTATTTGGGTTCCGCTTTTAACTTAAAGCGTTATATTTCTATAATGGCCACGTGGCAAGAAAGATGACCATTGTCTATTGTGCTAACATCATGTGTTTCTCCATACACAACATAATCGATATCTTTTTTGCATGCACTT